>CAZTHJ010000090.1:5178-5970 GCA_964613565.1 uncultured Dehalococcoidales bacterium
GTGCCTCAGAGCGTATGGCCAATGAGTATGGCAATTCGACGATGAAATTAGCTCCCTCGCCGATTTTACTTTCAACCCTGATATTGCCGCCATGCTCCAGGACAATAGACCTGGAAAGGCTGAGGCCCAAACCGGTGCCCTCTCCCGGTTCTTTGGTGGTAAAGAAAGGCTGGAAAATACGGGCTTGTACACTTTCATCAACGCCCAACCCGTCATCCCTGAATTCAACTCTGATATAGCCTTCGGTTTTTGAGGTAGCAATTTCAATACGGCCGCGGCCCCGCGAACTTTTTATGGCATGCTCGGCATTTATTATGAGATTGAGAAAGACCTGCTGCATTTGGCCGGCATCCACATGTAAAACAGGCATCTCTCCAGCATACTTCTTTATAACTTCGATATTGGAGGTCCTCAGCAAATATCCGCGCAGACTAACCGTATTATCTATCAAATCATGGAGGTTAACATCTGTTTTCTCAGGCTTGGTCTGCCTGGCAAAAGTAAGCATGCGTTTTACGATTTCGGATACACGCTGGCCTCCGCTGACAATCATCTTTACCTGCTCCTGTATCTCCGCCGGCAATTCCTCCATAAGCAGCATCTGAGAAAAACCGATAACGCCTGTAAGCGGGTTATTAATCTCATGGGCAATACCCGCAGCCATTTCCCCCACAGCGGCCATCCGACTGTTCACCTCGGCTTTTTCACGCAGCACCCTCTCCTCCGCTTCCATCTGCTTGCGTGCCGTAATATCTTTCATAACGTGCACTACACCGATATATCCCCTTGCAC
>CAZTHJ010000091.1:0-5716 GCA_964613565.1 uncultured Dehalococcoidales bacterium
AGAACTATTACATTGGTATTGGTATCGAAACCATCCATCTCCACCAGGATCTGGTTCAGCGTTTGCTCACGCTCATCGTGCCCGCCACCCAGCCCGGCGCCGCGGTGACGTCCCACGGCATCTATCTCATCAACAAATACAATACAGGGAGCGCTACGCTTTGCCTGGTCAAAAAGATCCCTGACTCTCGCCGCTCCCACGCCGACAAACATCTCCACAAACTCGCTGCCGCTGATAGAGAAGAAAGGAACGCCGGCCTCTCCGGCTACAGCCCTGGCGATCAGGGTCTTGCCGCATCCGGGAGGGCCCACGAGGAGGACTCCCCGGGGAATCCTTGCTCCCAAAGCAAGGAACTTCTGTGGGGATTTGAGAAACTCAACTACTTCCTGAAGTTCTCCCTTGGCCTCATCCACGCCGGCCACATCATCGAAATTGACCTGTGGCCCTTTGTCTGCCGCCAGCCTTGCCTTGCTTTTACCGAAGTTAAAGGCCTGGGTATTTACACCCCTGGCAGACCTGAAAAGCACGAATAGCAGAACGCCAAACAGAACCAGCGGCAGGAAGCTGAGCATAAGGTTGCCCCAGTCTATACCACCGGCAACAACTTCCAGCTTGAGTGTCCCGTCATTGAGCTTGATGCCGGAGCTCTCAAGGGCATCAATGAGTTCTTTGGTACTTCCTACAAAGGAGGTCTTGATGACCTCGGTTTTATTTTTCACGCCGATAAGCGTGCTGCCATCCTGCTGGATGGTGTCTATCTGCCCCTGCTTGGCCTGTTCAATAAATGCGTAAAAACTTACCCCTTCGGCGCCCTTGGGCTGGAAGAAGCTGAAGGCCAAGGCTATTATGGCGATAAGGATGATAATATAAAAGAGGCTGCCCTGCCACCATTTTGTTTTCATATGTATTTAACTACCATAAATTTTGATATTGAAAGTATTATAACAGAAACTCGTATTTACGTGAAAAATGTTATTTTCGAGATGCCGCAAGGCGGTAAGAAAGGGAGAATAGTACCAAACGGAAGGTTCCCGCACCTCTTTCTCAGCAATCTCATAACATCCTGCATTGCGGCATCCCGGTATATGTTATAATGCTTTATAGAGGGAATTAACCAGGGGTTTTACGAAGGAGATAAATCTGGAAGCTATAGAGGTAGCGCGAAAAGCGATTGAGGCTGCTTCAAACAAAAAAGCTGAAAACATTGTATTACTCGATACAAGGAAAATATGCTCCTTTGCCGATTATTTTGTCATCTGCACTGCTGACAGCGACCGCCTTGTCGAAGCCATTATTGATGATCTAAGTGACGAATTAAGAGACCTTGGCGTGACCGGCCGCAGAAAAGAAGGCACTCCTGAATCAGGCTGGGTATTGCTGGATATAGGGGCAGTCATCATCCATGTTTTCTCACCCGAGCAGCGTGAATATTACAGACTTGATGAACTCTGGAGCGAAGCTATCCCTGTAATCAGGATCCAGTAATCCATTTATCCATATCACGCTGATAGCTGAATATTTCCCCACTCGAGAAGAAAATACCTATTTCCCGTTTTGCGTTTTCGGCTGAATCAGAGCCGTGTACCAGGTTCTGCTGCAGATCGATGCCGTAATCTCCCCTGATGGTACCGGGAGCCGCTTCGGCGGCATTGGTTTTGCCCATGGTCTGCCTGATGACCTCAACGGCTTTTTCGCCCTCGAAAACAATAGCGATCAGCGGAGAGGAAGTGATGAACTTGAGCAGGTCTTTGAAAAAGGGTTTTTCTATATGCGCGGAATAGTGACGGCCGGCAAGTTCCCTATCCATTAAGACCATTTTAATGGCCACGATTTTAAGGCCGCGCCTCTCCAGCCGGGATATGATAGTCCCGGCCAGGCCGCGCTGCATGGCATCGGGCTTGATTAATACCAGGCTTCGTTCCATACTATTTCTCCTTCTTTTATTGCCTGTCGCATGCTGGTACAGGTAAAGTTATATTATAGCGGAATATTATTTGAGAATGCTGAAACGCAGATTCAACCCCCTTTTCCCCCAGTCCTGGGGGAAAGGGCGGGTTTAAAAACCCGCCGTTAACGTACAGTCGTCATCACGAGCGCAGCGTGGTGATCCCACCCATTAGGTAAAGGGATGAGATGGCCACGTCGCTACGCTCCTCGCCATGACGATAAAAAAGGCAATCTCTATTTTTTAATAATCCACTTTTTACTCATTGTAATAGGAGGCTGGCGCAAGTATATGGGCTGCAGCGCAACGGGATCGTCCACGATGCCCCTGCACAGGCGTTTCCATGCCAGCTCAGCCAGAAAACGCGGCCGCCGCCTCCTCGCTTCCTCATCGGGTATAACGGCGAGTTTGCCCAGGGCACTGCGGATTTGCTCCAGGGGCAGGGCGGGGATCTCCCCGCAGAAGACTGTTTCGGTACTGGTAGCGCGGCATATTTCCTCAGTAGTGGTTATATATTCATGCATGAGGCGATCCCATTCATCCCTTTGCTGGTAAAGGGATGTGGCTATTTCGCCCCTGCCCGCATTCTGAACGGGACGGATGGGTAACCGGGCCGCGGCAAAAGCGTAAGCTTCAATTTCCAGCGTGCTGACAGCCACCAGGGGCACATCCAGAGCCATGACAAACCCCTTGGCAGCGCTGATGCCTACCCTCACGCCGTTAAAGCTTCCCGGCCCCTTGGCGACAAAGACGGCCTGCATTTGCCTTATCTTCAGGCTGTGATCTTTAAGCGCCTTCTCGATATTCGGCACCAGCTCCACCGTATGGTTTTGCCTGCAATTCCAGATGTATTCCATCACTATTCTGCCTTTATCCGAGATGGCAATGCCGGCGTTTTCGCTGGAAGTATCTATGGATAGTTCCATTAAAGCAATTTTTCCTTTACAAGTTTCAGCAGGCGCTGATACCTCTTTCCTTTGGGAGATATTTGAATCCCGCGTTCTTTCGCGGAAAGATACTCAAATTGAATTAAAAGGTTATCATAGGGCAAAACATCCCCTGCTTTTTCCGCCCATTCGATGACACACAGTCCGTCGTCATCCAGGTATTGCTCCAGCGCCAGGTTAACTATATCCTCCGTGCTGTCCAGGCGATACAGATCAATGTGAAATAAGGGCAGCCTTCCCCTGTATTCACGTGCCAGTATAAATGTGGGGCTGATTACTTTTGCAGCAACGCCCAAACCCCGGGCAATGCCCTGGGTCAGGCAGGTCTTGCCGCTGCCCAGGTTCCCCACCAGAAAATATACATCCCCGGGTTGCGCCAGTTCTCCCAGTATTTTGCCTAGTTTTTGCGTAGATGCCGTACTTTTGGAATGGAATTCAAGCAATGTCATGTTAATCAGGTGCTGGATTTGAAGTGTTCCCAGCCTGCAAAGTTAAGCATAAGGTCATTGTTGTCTTCATCCAGGACTTCAACCTTTCCCGGAGGGAAAAGGCCGATTTCCCCGATGATATTTAGCGGGTGCACCAGCTCCTGTTTGATGGCTGCCATTTTTTTTGCATCTGCGCAGAAGAGGAGCTCATAGTCCTCACCGCCTGCCAGTGCAAAGTCCAAGGTTTGCTCGGGGAAATGTTTTTTTAAGAAGGGATGAATCGGTATCAATTCTGTCCTGATCCTGGCGCTGACATTGCTGGCAGTGCAGATATGCCTTAAATCCGCCAGCAGGCCATCGCTGATATCGATGGCGGCCTTAACCCCGCGTTTCTGCAGGAGCTGGCCTTCGCTGACCCTGGGTTCCGGCTGTAATTGTGCTTTGCGGAAAAGGGCCGCCGAGTCCCCCTCTATTTTCATGTCATGCTTAAGCATGGCTGCGCCTGCGGCCGACAGGCCGGTATGCCCGGTTATGGCTATCTGGTCGCCGGGCTCCGCCCCGGAGCGCAGCATGGGATTTTTGTCATTTAAATAGCCCGTAAGGCTGACATTAATCACCACCTCACCTGCAGAGGTAATATTGCCGCCAATTATTTGAACATTGTACCTGCTGGCGATCTGAATCATGCCGCGGTACAGCCCCGTGACATTTTCCACCAGCGTTTCGCGGGGCAGGGATAAAGCTACCAGTGCATACTGCGGTATACCTCCCATGGCAGCAATATCGCTGAGGCTGACAGCAATCGCTTTATGTCCAAGCTCCTGCCAGTCTGTGTACTTCAGGTCAAAATGCACATTTTGTACCAGTGTATCCGTGGTGGCAAGCTGAATCAGGCCTCGGCTTTTCCATGCAGCAGTATCGTCGCCCATGCTCAGGATCAGGTCTTTGTCAGGCGGTGCTTCCTTGCCGACCATCTCGGCAAGCAGCTTGATCAGGCCGAATTCACCGATTTCCGCTACATTCACGCAAGGATTATAGCATATGGGGTGCGTTTTATTAATAGCTGGGGCATTCCCATGTGATTTATAATATAAAAACCTTGTATTAGCGGAGGGTAAATTATATAATGCCCGAAATGCCGAGGAGGTGGACAAAATGCAGCAGAATTCAGGTTGTCCCGGTTGCGGGTCTCCCATCAAGGCTGAACAGGTCTTTTGCGGCGTATGCGGCACCAAACTGATGCAGGAGGGAAGCTCTGGAGCCTATCCCTGCCCGGGCTGTGGTGCCGCCATGAACCCGGGCCAGTCCGTCTGTAGTAATTGCGGCGCCGGCACGCAGGCTGCCGCTGGCACGCAGGCCGCCACGCAGCCGGATGCTTCGTATCCCGTCTCCAAACCGCAGGTGGCACCTGGCTGGCAGCCAAGCCAGCAGCATACGGGCGTACGCTATGTGAGCGCTGTGCAGCCGCCTCCGCCGGAGGCGCCGCCAATGCAGATGAAGCCGGTTAAAAGGCCTGGACTGGGCCTGCTGGAATCCGGCGGGGCGCTGTTTGCCGTGCTGGGCTGGATCATACTGGTGCTGGGCGGGCTGGCCGCCATCGCCATGATTGTGCTCTCCGTGATGGGAGGCGGGTTTAGGCTTATATTTGCCGATTTTGAAGTAATGGGCACGCCGGCCATAATTGTGGGGGCAGTCTGCCTGGTGCTCTGCATCATCATCGGCCTGCATTTTCTGGTTACATCGCGTTTATGTTATGCTGTTATTGATCTGATAAAGAAAAACTATTACTAATCCGGATCAGCTTCAGGTTTGTCCGCGGCTGTGGCCCGGGAATCAATATTTCACCAGGAGGTTTCTATAGTGACCATGTCCAGACTCATTATCATCACATGCCTTGCGCTGCTTCTACCGCTTTTAGCCTGCAGCAGTGCCGCTCAGCCCACGGCTACCAATACTCCGGCTAATACGGCGGCGCCCGGCTACAAGCAGTACGACGCTCCGCCTCCCATGACGATAGACGTGAACAAGAAATATACCGCCACCATCACCACGGAAAAGGGCGATATTGTCATAGAGCTTTTCCCCAAGGACGCCCCCAAAACCGTAAATAACTTCGTCTTCCTGGCGCGCGAGGGTTTTTATGACGGCACCACCTTCCACCGTGTTATACCCAACTTCATGGCCCAGGCAGGGGATCCCACGGGCACGGGTACCGGCGGCCCGGGCTATAAATTTGAGGATGAGTTCAGTGACAAGACGAATGTCACGGGCGCGGTATCCATGGCCAACAGCGGGGCCAATACCAACGGCAGCCAGTTCTTTATCACCTATGCCCCGGCGCATCACCTGGACGGCAAGCACACGGTCTTCGGCAAGGTGGTATCCGGCATGCCGGT
>CAZTHJ010000092.1:0-312 GCA_964613565.1 uncultured Dehalococcoidales bacterium
TGGAAAGGGGATCGCCCTTGCCCTCCTCGGCTCCTACATTGAGCAGGCCTACTGTTGGGTTTTCGATATGGTAAAAGCTCCTGGCAAGCGTAACGCCGATGACGGCAAAATTGACCAGTTGATAGGGCTGGCAGCCGACATTGGCACCCAAATCCAAAACTATAGTATGAGGAGCCAGTCCCAGGAAAGGCCCGCCCATGACGGGGCGGTCAACTCCTGGCAAAGCCCCAAGGTATTGCAGTGCTCCTACCATCAGAGCTCCTGTAGGGCCCGCGCTGAGCATGGCATCCGCCTTGCCTTCCTTAATCAGCT
>CAZTHJ010000092.1:333-5674 GCA_964613565.1 uncultured Dehalococcoidales bacterium
ATCGGGCTTGCGCATCACGGCCAGCGCCGGCTGCTCATTATCTTCTATCACCTGGCCAGCATGAACCACGCTTATATTTAGATTTGCCGCAGTGCCTCCGATTTCCTTTTCTATGAGTTCCTTATTCCCGACAAAAATAATTTCGGCTCCTATTTCTCTGGCAGACTCCAGGGAGCCCCTGACCACCTCCGCAGGGGCATAATCGCCACCCATGGCATCCACAGCTATCCTGAGTATTCCTTTTTCCTGCATCCGAATCACCTCTTAATCAATATAACAAAAAGCCTACCATGTATGCGATATGGCGTCTTTAGGGCAGGCACTGTGGCAGTTAACAGCATGCTTTTGTCTGCAGTTTTCAAAGCCGGGGCAGAGCATGGAAATTCTTTTCCTGTGCTCCTCCTTAACCCTGGCTTTGGGCTGTCCGCTTCACACAGCCTTCGGCAGATGGCAAGGCCGATACCGGAAGAACTACCCGTGACAATGGCAGTTTTACCGTTGAGGCTTAGCAAATTATGCAGGGATGTAAAATCTTGTTTCATGCCTGACTCTGGAAGAATATACCTAGTTATTCTAGGTATTGAAAATTATAAGAGGTATAAATAATGGTGTCAACTGGTTGCGTCTCATACAATAATTCCTGTATCAACGTGGAGAGACGGCGTTCCTGTTCTCAGCGCTACATATAGCTGTTATAATCATGACATAAACTATGTACAATAAACAGATTATTCTGGCTTCCGCCTCACCACGGAGAAAAGAGCTGCTGGAAAAGGCCGGGTTCAATTTCAAAGTCGAGCGCCCGGATTCATTGGAGGAAATTTTGCCTGGTCTGGAACCGCACTCTCTGGCGCAGGAGATATCTTTGCGGAAAGCGAGCAGCGTTGCAATAGGACGCAGCAAATGTATAGTGGTCTCTGCAGATACTTTTATCTTCCTGGATGGTGATATCCTGGGCAAACCCGGAAACGCCGATGCAGCGCGCAAAATGCTGCGCCGTCTCAGTGGTAGATCACACCGCGTAATTACTGGTTATAGTATTATTGACGTGGATAGTCAGAGGACACTGTCCGCATCGGAGGAGACCGTGGTTTTCATGAAAGCTATGACAGAAAAGGAAATCGATGATTATGTCAGTACAGGTGAGCCTCTAGATAAGGCTGGTGCCTATGCTATACAGGGGCTGGGAGCGGCTCTGGTGGAGCATATCGAGGGTGATTATGAGAATGTGGTAGGGCTGCCTTTAGCGGCACTGAGAAAAGCTCTCAGCGGGTTCGATGTCCACATAGATGGAGAGTGAATCTGTATGTTTTTACCAGCATTGTCTTTTATGGCAGACCCAGAACGTATTCAGCAGCTTTTTGTCCGGCAAGATGACCGCTGGAGAAAGCTGCCTGCAGGTTAAATCCTCCGGTATCTGCGTCAATATCCATGACCTCGCCGCAAAAAAACAAGCCTTCGATTAGTCTGGATGCCATGGTACCTGGATTTATCTCTTTAAGGTTTATACCCCCTGCTGTGACCATGGCAGAGGATAGCGGCAGGGAAGCTTTAATATTGAAGCGGAACGACTTGATGTATAAGAGTAGCCTGTCTCGTTCGGCAGATGTAATCTGATGGCAGCGTTTTTGTCCCTGTATGTCCATCAGTATAATCAGAGTATCAATCATTTTAGGCGGCATATATTCTTTGAGGAGGTTGCGTATAGTGCTGTTGCTCAATGCATCCAGAGACTGCTGTAGTTTAACACGAGTTGCCTCGAGATTTAGTTGCGGCTGCATGTCTATACTGATGCTGACTGGCCCATGCTGCAGTGCATCAACTACATCAAGGCTCAACTGCAGCGTGGCCGGCCCGCTGAGACCGTAATGTGTCAGCATGACATCACCGCTGCGGCTGGCAATCAGCGGTGGGCGAGGTTTTTTCACGATTAAACCCCTTACTGAGTCTGCATTAGGGATTGTAGAAAGAGGGATATCGACGGCAGGGCATTGAAAAGCACTGATGCGTACATTCTGCAGGCTGCTGCCCTGCACACTGAGTACCAAATTTTCCTCTTTCACGATCAACGGCACAAGCGCCGGGCGCAGGGGGATGATATGGTGTTTAAGTCCTGCTGCTATCCTGTAACCGTCACCATTTGATCCCGTGTGAGGATAGGAAGCCCCGCCGGCGGCCAGTATCACCGCCCGTGCAGGGTAGTCTTTGGCCGCCGACCGGACTCCGCAAATATGCCTGTCCTTTATGGATATTGTGTTTACGTTGACCCCGGTCTGAATTTTGACGCTGTTCTGCTCAAGATAGCTCCGCAGGGCACGTACCACGCTGCGGCTGCCCCCGGCAGAGGGGAAAATACGGCCGTCGCTTTCAACGCTGGTTTGGACACCGTACCTTCCCAAAAAGTTGAGTAATTCATCGCGGAAAAAGCGGCTGAAGGCAGGATGCAGAAAGCGTCCATTTGTACCATAAGCTTCGATAAAACGGGCCAGCTCTCTGCTGTTACTCAAATTGCAGCGGGCATTGCCGCTGAGCAATAATTTATTGGCGGGCGAGGACATTTTTTCCAGCAGCATAACACCGGCACCCAGTTCTGCGGCCCTGCCTGCAGCCATCATGCCGCTAGCCCCGGCGCCAATCACTATAACCGCCTTTTCCTTTTCCATTCTGGTTTTGCCTCGCAGTGCAGTTGCTGATTAGATTGTGCTCGTGGCGGGCAGTATCTGTCAAGAAGTAGAATATTCCCATTTTATGTCTCAGAATTTTGGCACTGTCAGGCGTGGGCCATACAGAGTAAAGGTAGACGTGTACCGTTGAATATTATATAAAGATATACAAAAAGCTTAGCGGAGGATTTATGACTGAAGATGCATTGATCGTAGTGGCACTGTTAAAAGTAGATAAGGACAAAATTGATGCCTTGAAAAAGGAACTGGCGGAATTGCAGAAGAAGACCCGTCTCGAAGAAGGCTGTATTTCCTATAATTTACACCAGTCTTTGGATGATGAGGCAGTATTCATGTTTTATGAAACATGGAAGACCAGGGCTGACCTGGATAAACATCTGCACAGCCCGCATTTCAAGGACTGGTCTAAAAAAGAGAAAGAATATATCAGCGGTCCGGCGCAGATATTGATGCTGAAAAAGATCTCCTGAGATCGGACACAGGGTTGGTAAATAACTGCAGTTTCATTACGGACAATTCCATATGCTATATTCTATCTGACTGAATTTTCTTCAGGGGATAAAAATATAGAGGTAAACCAACATGAATGCAGTTGAATTTGCCAGGAAGGCTGGTTTTGAAGCTTGCGTAGAGCTGGATACGAGGCTGCTGGTGCCACAGGAGAGTATTCGCACCTTCTGCGAGCAGAACAAATGCGGGTTTTATAAGACCAACTATATGTGCCCGCCGCTGGTGGGGACGGTCGATGAGTTCAGAGACAGGTTTGCGCAATATAAATCCGGTGTGCTGTTGCAGTACAGCCAGCGCATACCTCATCAGGAATCAATGAGCCTCAAGGAAAAGTTTTCCGTCTATGGGAAAACCAGGCTTAAGTTTCACCGGCAATTACTCAAAGTTGAAGATTATTTCGGGGAACAAGGTGCACAGGAAGTCTGGGGCATGATTGGTGGAAGTTGCGCGCTGTGTAAGGTCTGTGGAGCTGTCACGGGTAAACCCTGCCGCCATCCGGAAAAAGCCCGTCTGTCAGTCGAAGCTTCGGGCGTAAATGTGCTGGAACTGCTGCAAAAGCTGGGGCTTGACAACAGGTTTCACAAGGACAAGATTACCTGGACCGGCTGCATCCTATGCAAGGATGATACGATCAGTCGTGCCATGCAGCAATAGGTTTATTATATTCCACTTTTAAGAGGGCTTTGTGGGCTGCGGTTATTCATCCAGGCCCGGTGCAGGGAATTTAATGCACAGAGCAAGTATCTCTTCCCTGATCTCTTTCTGCACAGATTTATCCTCCGGGTTGGATAAGACCCTGCTGATCATGGATGCTACCAGCATCATCTCTTTGGCCGTAAATCCCCTTGAAGTTACGGCAGGAGTGCCGAAACGGATGCCTCCGGCAAATTGTGGCGGCTGTGAGTCAAAGGGAATAGCGTTTTTATTGGCCAGAATGCCAGCAGCTTCCAACGCTTCCTGCGCTTTAAGCCCTGTAATGCCCGTCCCGCTTATATCTACCAGTACTATGTGGTTGTCCGTGCCTCCCGTAACCAGCCTAAATCCTCTTTTACTCAGGTCAGCGGCCAGAGTCCTGGCATTTTCCAGTGTTGCCTTCTGGTAGAGGATAAACTGTGGCTGCATGGCCTCATATAAGGCTACTGCCTTTGCGGCTATGGCATGAACCTGTGGCCCGCCCTGCATGCAGGGGAAAACTGCAGAATCAATTTTAGCGGCCAGGTCCTTTTTACACAGTATAATACCAGAACGCGGCCCGCGCAGGGTCTTATGTGTTGAAGTTGTTACTATATCTGCCCGGGGTAGGGGAGAAGGATGCAAGCCGGTAACCACAAACCCGGCGATATGGGCAATATCTGCCAAAAAATAGGCATTAACGCTCTTAGCGATGTCAGAAAAGCGGTCGAAGTCGATGATCCTGGGATAAGCACTGGCACCGGCTATAATTAATTTTGGCTTCTTTTCCTTCGCCAGTTTTTCAACCTCGTCATAATCAATTTTCTCGGTTTCCCTGTTCAGGCCGTAGGAGAAAAATTCATACCATTTTCCTGAGAAATTAGCTTTAGCTCCATGAGTTAGGTGTCCTCCGTGGCTCAATGTCATGCCCATGACCCTGTCACCTGGCTGGAGCAGGGCGAAATAAGCGGCCATATTAGCCTGGCTGCCGCTGTGCGGCTGAACATTAGCATGTTCGGCTTTGAAGAGTTGCTTAGCCCGCTCAATAGCCAGGCTTTCCACCTGATCAACATTTATACAGCCCGAGTAGTAGCGGTGCCCGGGGTACCCTTCGGCATATTTGTTGGTGAAGATTGAGCCCTGTGCTTCCAGCACGGCATGGCTGGCATAATTTTCAGCAGCAATCAGATTGACTGTATTCTGCTGTTTCGCAATTTCGAGTTGTATTAAACGGCTGATCTCCCTGTCCTGAGGGTAATCCTTAAACAAAGCGGCACTCCTGAAGGCCAAATTTTCCAGAGCATAATAGCATCCCTGCAGATGGCAGGTCAATATGAAAGTACAGGTTCATAGCTCCAGCGATATCCTGATTTCATCCTTAGAATAGTCGTGTATACTGAAACCGAGCTTTTTGCACAGGCCCAGCATGCTGACGTTATCCTTGAGCACTATGCCGTAGATGCCGCTCAGCCCCT
>CAZTHJ010000093.1:0-5576 GCA_964613565.1 uncultured Dehalococcoidales bacterium
TTAGGTTAAGTCCTGCAACGAGCGCAACCCTCGTTGCTAGTTAATTTCTCTAGCGAGACTGCCCGTATAACGAGGAGGAAGGTGAGGATGACGTCAAGTCAGCATGGCCTTTATGCCTTGGGCCACACACACGCTACAATGGGTGATACAGAGGGTCGCTAAAGAGCAATCTGGAGCTAATCCCTAAAATCATCCTCAGTTCAGATTGTAGGCTGAAACTGCCTACATGAAGGCGGAGTTGCTAGTAACCGCAGGTCAGCACACTGCGGTGAATACGTTCTCGGGCCTTGTACACACCGCCCGTCACGTCATGGGAGCCGGTAACACCTGAAGTCGATGGGCCAACCTTCGGGAGGCAGTCGCCGAAGGTGGGACCGGTAACTGGGACGAAGTCGTAACAAGGTAGCCGTACGGGAACGTGCGGCTGGATCACCTCCTTTCTAGGGAGTTTTTATTCTCCTAGGTCGATCAATGGTTTTACTATTGTTTTGATTTGCAATTTTTGAAATTAAACTTTCTTCCACTATCCAGTTGTTATTTTTTGCCCAAAACTATTTTCTTTATTTGACTCCAATGTTACAATTACTCACTGTAAGGAATTTATTGACAGGGCAGAAACAATAATCACAGGTATCATTCTAGCCGGAGGCAGAGGCACCAGGTTCGGCAGCGGCAAGTTGCTCATTAAATTGAATGACCATTATTTGTTGAACATGGTAACGGCCAAAATTAAAACGCTAACAGACGAAGTTATTATAGTGACCAGCCCGGAACAATACGATGTGGTCAGCGGAATCTGTAATGAAGAAAGAATTGTTACAGACTTAATACCGGGAAAGGCGGCAATGGGGGGTATATATACGGGCTTATGCACTGCCAGAAATTCCCAGTGTCTTGTGGTCGGCTGTGATATGCCATTGCTGAATTTGGATTTGATCCAGTACATGATTAAGGAAGCGACAAATTATGACATTGCAGTGCCACACATTGCCGAATATGTTGAGCCGCTGCACGCCATATATGCAAAAAGCTGTCTGCCAGCTATGTACCAGATGATGAGCAGGGATAACCTCCAGCTTTATACATTGTTCAAAATGGTCAATACACGCTATGTCGACAGCGAGGAAATTGAGAAGTTTGACCCACAGCATCTGAGTATCTTCAATATCAATACACAGGAGTCGCTGGCGCGGGCCCGGGAAATACTGGGAAGTATACCTCATGATTAGTTTTGACGAAGCTTTACATAAAATACTGGCATCAGTAACCAGCCTGGGCTGGGAGGAGAAAAAGATACTGGACTGCCTGGGGCAGGTTTCGGCTGCCGATATTGCAGCGCCCTTTAATGTGCCTGCGTACGCAAACTCTGCCATGGACGGCTATGCGGTAAGAGCAGCAGATGCAAAAAATGCCAGCGCCGCAAAACCGGCGGTACTGAAGGTAAAAGGTGAGGTGCCAGCAGGCATCTTTCCCCGCATGAAGGTAGTCGCCAGCCAATGCGTGCGTATCATGACGGGGGGCATCATACCCCGGGGTGCTGATACGGTGATACCCGTTGAAGCAACCGATTTTGAGTCGCGAAAAAATGCAAGGAATAAGCTGGATTCCATAGGGATTACGGAGCCTTTGAAAAGGGGTTCGCATATCCGCAGGGCGGGGGAAGATGTCGTAGATGGGGAATTGATCCTTGCAAAAGGCATGCTGCTGCGTTCAGCGGAGATCGGCGTACTGGCATCGCTGGGCATGAGTAAGATCAAAGTCATCCGCCGCCCGGTGGTGGCAATCCTGGCTACGGGCAGCGAGCTGATTAGCACCAGGGCCAAACTGACTCCGGGAAAATTATATAACAGCAATACCTATTCCATAGCTTCGCAGGTAAGGGAGTTTGGCGGGGTCCCCAAAATACTGGGCGTGGCTAAAGATAAGATGAACAGCCTGACCTCCGCATTATACCGGGGGCTTGACAGTGATCTGATGGTTACCACGGGTGGCGTTTCCGTCGGAGAGTACGATATGGTTAAGAATGTGATGAAGAGCGAAGGCAGGATGAATTTCTGGCGGGTGAGGATGAAGCCCGGACGGCCGCTGGCCTACGGCACATTCAATAGGGTGGATGGAGGTACTGTACCGCACCTGGGACTGCCGGGCAACCCGGTGAGCTGCATGCTGGATTTTGAATTATTCGGGCGCCCGCTCATTTTAAAGCTCATGGGCAGGAGCGATTTGGAGCGGCCCATGGTCTCTGCCATACTGGAAAATGATGTTGTTAACAGCGACGGCAGGCGCATATTTGCCCGTGTCAGAATCCAGCAGAGAAAGGGCAAGTATTATGCCAGGCTGACCGGGGCACAGGGATCTGGGATATTGACATCCATGGTGAAGGCGAATGCCCTGGCGATAATACCCGAAACAGAAAAAGAAGCAAGAAAGGGTGAGGTTGTGAATGTGATTATGCTTAACTGACGGCGGCATTCAAGCTAAGCCGCACGCCGCTTAAGCACACAAAAACAGCGAATTCGATGATATACGATTCTGCAGAATATATTTTTAAGCCAAATCCTTTGATTACCCGTGCCAGGCGGGTTTTAATCAAGCCCAATGCTACTTACCCTTACCCCTATCCTATAAGTACCGGCAGGGAAACCCTGGCGACTATTATCAACAGTATAAAGCGCGTCAGCGATGCCGATATTATTATCCTGGAGGGCACTCCCAACGGCGAACCCATCTACCCTATCTATAAAGCACTGGGTTATGATTTCCCGCGGGTATTGATGCTGGATGTAAAGGACTGCATCTGGGTCGAAGTTGAAAACCCCCTGCCGCATCCCTTCGCCGTTTCCACATTCTGGGTGCCCAATGTGGTGATATCCAGCGATTACCTGATAAGCGTGACAACTTTCCAGGTGTTCAGGGGCAGCGGCATATTCAGTATCAAGAATTTGCTGAGCCTGTTGCCGGTGAGTAAATACAAGAGCACCGATGACGGAGGTTGGGACAGCTTGAATGAATTCGGCATGGATAAGGTTATTGCCGACCTGTATTTTACGCTTCCCTTTGACCTGGGTATCATAGACGCCCGGCACAAGTTCATCAGCAACGGGGATGTAGCCACGGGCAAAATAGAGCAGTTCGGCAAGGTCTTGGCCGGAGACCCTTTTGAAATCGACCGTGAGGCAACCCAGATGGATAAACTGGAGATGGAGTATTTGAAGCTGATTGAATCCGGCAAGGCCGAACTTAACAACAGTGAATAGTTACCTGATTTCGAAATTTACGTATTGCCCGGTGAATTCAGACCACTGGATTTTTAAGTCATCAACAAGAGCTTCGGGCGGACCTTGACGCAACTGGACGGTAAATTCCTCCAGCTTATCGCGGTAACCCTCAGCCACTACTTGAACGTTTCCATGCGGCAGATTGTGGACATAGCCCTTTAGATTTTGCAGTTTTGCTATTCTTGAGGCAAACACGCGGAAGAACACACCCTGGACATGTCCGCTGACTATTACCTCCACATGGGCAAGTTCGGCCATTTCTTTTTATCTCAAGTCCGCCAAAGGACTTTTAAGGTTCAAGCTGCATTGCAGTCTAGAATTCCTCTTCTCTGTCCTTTTTGCCTTTCTTGATAACCTCCACGTTAACCTGAGGCAATATATCAATTTTAAGCGTTTTTTTAGCGTCCTTTTTAGGTTTTTTTTGCTCTCTTTTACCGAAATCTCTTTTGCCCATATAGCCTCCTTATTTAGACTATACCAGAGAATGCCTAGAAACTAAGATTAAACTCACCTTATCCCAAGTCCTGGAGGAACACCCCCAGAAACCGTGGTAGAAAGTTTCCTGCACCTCTTTTTCAGCATCAGTCTCATTAAACTCATATTAGCAAAAGAATATACCCATGTAAAGGGACTTCTGCCGGCGGCAATTTAATTTGACATGATATATGGTTATTGCTAGACTTGTAAAGCTATAGACCGGCATAGACGATAGTACATAGATGGCCCCGTGGTGTAGCGGTTTAACATGCCACCCTGTCACGGTGGAGATCGTGGGTTCGAATCCCATCGGGGTCGCCACTATTGTCGGGTGACCTTACGAGCGCAAACATGTGTAATCCTTGAATAATTTTCATGAGTGGCTGATTGCCTCTTGTGATTGAGGTTTCGTGTCCAGGGGAAGGCTGCTGTAGATGTGAAAAAACTGTTAATAATTATATAATCTGCGGAAATATTATCCTTATGTAATTTGGACAGGAGGTACTTAATGAATCAAGAGGTTGCAGTAATCGGCGTCGGGCAGACGGCTTTCAACAGGAATTGCGGTATTTCGATCAGGGAATTATGCTTTGAGGCCTACCGTGAAGCCGTTGCAGGGCTGACTCTTTCTCCCCGGAACGTCAACGCTTCCATAATATGTTCTGCTCCGGAATATGATAAGCAGCGCACACCCGCTGCACTGATCTCCGAGTACATGGGCTTTACGCCCAGCCCCACCTTTTATGTTGAAAGCGTGTGCTCTGCCAGTACTTCAGGTACCAGGGTTGCTTTTTCCATGATAAAAGCCGGCCTGCACGACATTATCGTGGTGATCGGATTTCAAAAGATGTCCGAGATCAGCTCGCGGGAAGCGGCCGAGGTCATGGGCAGGGGAGATGACACCATGTTCAGCTCTCCTTTTGGCACCACCATGCCCGCCGGCCATGCGCTGTATGCCAAGGCGCATATGGAAAAGTATGGAACTACACAGGAGCAAATGGCCAAAATCAGGGTGAAGAACTCTCATTACGGTTCTTTGAACCCCAAGGCCAATTACAGGAAGGCCCTCTCCCTGGAGGATGTGATGACATCCGCTCCGGTCTGCGACCCCCTGAAGGTGTTTGACTGCTGCGCCAATGCGGATGGCGCCTCCTGCATTATTCTGGCCAGTGCCGAAAAGGCAAAGAAACTCACGGCTAAACCGGTATGGGTAATGGGCCTGGGCATGGCTACCTCTGAACTTAACTGGAGTGCCCGCAGTTCAAATACGAGTTTCCCCTGCACGCAGAAAGCAGCACAGACGGCTTATAAGATGGCAGGAGTCGGACCGCAGGATATCGATGTGGCAGAGGTACATGATTGTTTTACAATTTCAGAGATACTGGCATACGAGGATCTGGGCTTTGCCAAAGCGGGGGAGGGGCCAAAGCTGATTGAGGATAAGCAGACCTATCATGACGGCAAGATTCCTGTTAACGTCGACGGCGGGCTGCTCTCCAAAGGGCATCCCATCGGCGCCACCGGGGGTTCACAGATAAGAACAATCGTGCGTCAGCTGCGCGGTGAGTCCAATGAGGCGCAAGTAAAAAATGCCAAAATAGGATTGGTACAGAACGTGGGTGGTACGGGCACTTACGCCAATGTAATTATTTTCGGGAGGTAAATCATGGATTTTGGAAATTTTGGTACTGTAAGTTTTACCAAGCAAGCGAAAGCGGTTCCATTTATTGAATATCTGGATAAAGGGAAATTTATGGCCACAATGTGCGAAAAGTGCGGCAGCAAATATTTCCCTCCCAGAATGGATTGCCCGCAGTGCAT
>CAZTHJ010000094.1:0-5538 GCA_964613565.1 uncultured Dehalococcoidales bacterium
AGCAGCAGGGCATGCTGCTGGTGGAGGACGGCAGGGAGAAAAAACTGCAGCACCCGCTGGTTGATCCCTTCTGGCGCGCTTTTTATGATGCGTTGCAGAAGTACAATGAGATGGAGGGCTAGCGGGAAAACTAGTCCAGGAGAGGAGAGGATGATTACTGTAGGCATTATGGGAGATTTTAACCCGGATAAGCTCACGCAGGGGATGTTAAATCAGGCAGCTGGATCATGCTGCCGCTGCAATGGGCAGCACTGTTGAGATAACCTGGATACCCACTCTATCGCTGAAATCCGTCCGGGATACAAAAAGACTGGGGGAATATGACGGCTTGATCCTGGCTCCGGGCGGAGCCTACCGCAGCGAGGAAGGTGCCCTGAACGGCATACGGCTTTGCCAGGGAAAGAGATAAGGCTTTTCTAGGCATCTGAGGCGGCTTCCAATATACTCTGTTAGAGTATGCCAGGAATGCAGCCGGACTGAAAGAAGCAGCCCATCAGGAGTCTGAACCTGATGCCTCGGAGCCGCTGATTGTGCCCGTTTCCTGTGCCGTACAGCGAACACAGGGTTCACCGGCGCTGTGCGGTGAGCTAAGAATCGAGATAATGCCCGACACGCTGGCCTCCCGTATTTATGGCAAAAGCGAAACGCAGGAATTTTTCGGCTGCAACTACGAGCTTAATCCCCATTACCTGGATAAACTTCTGGATAAAGGACTAATTGTTTCCGGTCGGGGAGAAAACGGTGCGGTCAGGATAGTGGAACTTTCAGGGCACAGGTTCTTCCTGGCAACTGCTTTTCAGCCTCACATGCTGTCGAAAGCGGAAAACCCTCATGTTTTACTGCTGGCATACCTGAAATCAGCCATGTAGGAGCAGCTTCATCAGGCCAGTCTGCCCATAATTCCAGTCCGGACATGCCCTTAAGTATCAGGCATCCTATAAAATCGGTTACAATAGGCCTTGCAGCAGGTAAAAAAGCATGGAAAATGTCGAAGAAGTACAGATAGAGCGTATCACGGGCAAAGGGCGGGAAAAGACTGCTGATATAGTCACCCGGGAACTGCCGCTAACCATTATGCTAAACAATGAGGAGCTGGTGACGCTGCTGTGTACCCCTGTCAATCTGAAATACCTGGCAGCGGGCTATCTGCAGTCCGAGGGCGTTATTGGGGGGTGGGATGAAATCAGCCGTATTACCGTTGATGAACGAAAGGGCATAGTCCGTGTGGAAACTAAGGAAGATAAAGGCTTAGCTTCAGATATGGCATACAAACGCGTGCTCACGTCCGGCTGCGGGCGTGGCGCTTCCTTCTACAGTTTTGCCGATATGCAGGATGGACTCAAGGTGGAGTCACAGTTGTCGTTAACACAGGAGGAGGTGTTCCACCTGCTCAATGATTTTCAACATCGTTCGGACATGTATCGCGATACCGGCGGAGTGCACAGCGCTGCCATCTGTGACAGGGAGAAAATAATGGTATTCGCCGATGATATCGGGAGGCATAATGCCGTAGACAAGGTTTTTGGCGAGTGCCTCTTAAACGGGATTTCGACGCAGGACAGGCTGGTCATTACCAGCGGCCGAATTTCATCGGAGATACTGATCAAGGTGGCGCGCAGGAATATCCCCATTCTTGTCTCACGGTCGGCGCCCACCGACCTGGGCGTGCGCCTGGCAAATCAGACCGGAATAACGCTGGTGGGCTTTGCCCGCGGGCACAGGATGAACATCTATACGCATAACTGGAGGGTTATTTCACATGACGGGAGGCAGGAAAAAGACGCTGCAGATTGAAAAAGCTTCAGAGTTGGGCTTCTGCTTTGGTGTCAGGCATGCCATCAAGACACTGCAAAAGGCTGTCGACGAGCATAAGCAGCTTTCTACCCTGGGTCCCATCGTGCACAACAAGCAGGTTGTGAATAAACTTGCCCGAAAAGGTGTCAGGGTGATAGATGATATCTCACAGGTAGAGGGAGAATCAGTTGTGCTTTCCTCTCACGGCGTGCCGCCGCAACTGCTGCGGCAGATAGAGGATCGGGGGTTGTCCATTATCGATACCACCTGTGCTAATGTCCGCCACGCGCAGAAAGCAGCACAAACCCTGAGCCGGGACGGTTTCAGAGTCATCATCTTTGGCGAGGCGGCACATCCTGAAGTCAAAGGCCTGTTAGGCTGGGCCGGCGCAGATGCCATAGCCACGCTGCATGCCTCTGATCTGGAAAAGGCTAAACTCTCCCGCAAGCTGGGCATCCTTTCACAGACAACACAGGGTCAGTTGCCCTTTGAGCAGTTTATCGAAGGTGTTATTGACCTTACCTTTCCCCAACTGGAGGAACTACGTGTGGTGAATACACTCTGCAACGAAACCAGGAAAAGGCAGGAAGCCGCGCTGCGGCTGGCAGGAAAAAGCGACCTGGTGCTGGTGGTGGGCGGGCTTAACAGCGCCAATACCCGGCATCTGGCGGAGATATGCTCGCCGATAGTACAGACATACCATATCGAGAATGCAGATGAGATCAAGACCGACTGGCTCAGGGGCAGGCAGCGTATCGGCATCACAGCAGGCGCTTCCACGCCTGATGAGGCCATCGATGTGGTGATAGCGAGACTGCAGGCTATAGATGCCTCGATTTAAATCCTATGACTAGACTTATCTTTATCCTGACCATGCTTCTTTGCATCTGTTTCACAGGCTGCGCACGTACTACAAGCGAATCAGGGGAAACATATGTACCAATCTCGCCTGCGGATATGCCGGCAGGGCAGGCGCTGCTGCAAAATATAGAACAGGCGGCTGCACTGGCCCGGAATTTAGCCGATTTTACCTGGCAGGGCATGGACGGTATGGGCTACTGGGAGATGCAGGAGGCAGGCCAGGCCTGCCTTACCTATCAGCGCATTTACAGCGAAAATGAAAGCCCGGGCCTGTACAGCGGCACTATAAAATGGATTCCGATTTACGATATTCTGCCGGCAAGGGAGCAAATCAAACCCCTGATCCAGGCTATCAGCGCCTGCGGGGCGGTGGCCGGGGAGTTGAACTCTGTACAGGCTGAGGACGGGGAAAATACGGAACTGCAAGAAGGGCTGGATTCGATACTGAAGACGGCCGTCTACCTGGCGGAAACCCTGTCCAGGACGGGCAGCGGGCAATTCAACGAAATCAAGCTCACCCTTCTCGAATCAAGCGAAAAGACCAGGGACAGATACCTGGGCAAGTTCAGCAGCCAGTCAGATCGCTATGCTGAGCTGCTCCAGGATTTGATTGCGAACTTAAGGGCAGCCCAAACCAGCCTGGAAGCGCTCAAAGGGGAGGGTTAGGCTTATATTGATCTGTGGCATTAGCCCAGCATATCGCTTAACTTGCGGCCACCCACAATGTGCAGGTGCAGGTGCAGTACCACCAGGTTGGCATCCACACCGAAGTTAAAGGCCAGCCTGTATCCGGTCATGCCCAGCCCCTGTTTTTCTGCTACCCTGGCGGCTGTGATCATCATTCTGCCTATCAAAGCAGCGTCCTCCGGCTGTACATCGGAGATTGATGCTATATGCCGGTGCGGGATGAGGAGTATATGCACAGGGGACTGTGGGTTGATATCGTTGAAGGCAACAAAGTCCTCATCCTGGAAAACGATGTCAGCCGGGATTTCTCCCGCCGCTATTTTACAGAAAATACATTCCATGTTCCTGGACTGACCTTTAAGTTACCTTGATGGCCAGGCAGGTTACGGTACGGTTCACGCCGGGGATGGGGTGTACCTTATTGGTCACCATATTGCCTATGGTATTGAGATCCTCGCCCTCCACTACAGCAATGATGTCATAGGGGCCGGTAACAGCATCCACGGTCTTGATACCGTCGCTCTTATTGAGGACATTGATCACATCCTTGGTTTTGCCTACCGCTGTCTCTATAAGCACAAACGCCTTTGCTGCCATAGTTTACCTCCTCTTGCTAATACATTTTACCTTAGATAAAGATGCTGCGCAATAAGTTCAAAGATGATTTGCCCATGATGTTTGTGGCCTGCTGATTATAGATCCCACACAGAAGTCAGCTTATTGAAATCTATCATACCGCTTTCAGCCGTGTTCTCCACTTCAAATCCGGCTTCAACTGCGGCGGCAATGGGGTTCAGGCCGCCCAGCACGATCATGCCCACGCGGTTGATGCCCACCGAAATCTGGCACACCGGCTCGCTGATGCTTCCCATGAAATAAATGCCCTTGATGCCGGCTTTCTTCAGCGCTTCATCCGTTTCCTGAACTACCGACTTGGCTGGTGCCGGTATTTCGCGGAAGTTTGCCAGGATTTTACCGTTGCCGCTGCTGGCGGCTTCGGCTACCGATGTCATGCGTGCACGGATGTACTGTTCGGATGGGTCCAGGGAGGTGCCCCCGTAATTGATCAGGGCGGTAAAACGCAGCGGCTTGGAATTGCGTATTTCCATTATGCCGCCGAATTTGGACTCCATGGGCACTCCGTTCTTCAGCAGGACGCCGTTTACGGTCACACCGCAGAGTGTGGCAATGCCCACCTTGCCCGCGGGAACGACCACATCGCCCAGTTTCTCCCCCTCTCTGGCTATGGAGACCATATCGCTGACACAGAGATCGGCCTTGAATACCGCTCTCATGATTTTGAGCGCTTTGGCGAAGTCAGCCTGTTTGAACAGCGAAGTATTGATGGCTACCTGGCCTGACTTATTCCTGGGATTGAAGGTGGTGCGGAAAGCCAGCAGTTCCAGTTTTTCCTGTATGAAGCTGAGGTTATTCGGCGCCAGCGCCACCCGCAGCTCTTCCAGCCCCTTAGCGGTCAGCTGCCTGCCGTCACGGCCCAGCGGCTCGGTGTAGCCGCGCTCATCGGCAATCTTGAGATGATAGCGCACCGCACGTTCGCTGAGGAAAATGCCCTCCTCCTCCAGCTTGCGCGCAAGCGTAATGGAGCCCAGCGGCTCGGAAGATTGGCTTAAAATCTTCAGTATAGTGATTATTTTACGTTCAGCTTCGGATTGGGAGGTCAGTATCATGCTTTAATTACCTTCACTGATTATTGTAAGAATTATACTCTGTGCGGGGCGAAAACGGAATAGGGTAGCAATTTTGGTAGTGTATCATTTTGGGATTCACATATGATAGAATAGCCGCTATGGTGACGTCAAATACATCCGCAGAATTTCGTCTTTCTTATGATGGTGATGCTCTTGCCGAACATACAATGGATGTTAGGGACTTAGCCCCTTCACTTATAGCATTTGGGGAATTATTTGGGCTGACCCTACCTCATTTTAAGCAAGGTTATCTCTGCTTTTGCTCGGGCTTCTGTGCTTTCTTCGATGACACTTGCTTCTTGGGTTTTTTCATTCTTTCTTCCCTTAGTGCCCACTTGGTTTCCCCCTCTTTTATTTATCATCAGCCATTGAGTGCACATCTTGACTAAAATCAGTTTCTAATCAGATTATAGTTTTTTCGATATGAATGTCAATGATGTCAGATGTTCAGGATTTCTGAGTTCTTACAGATGAGGTGGTCCCCGAA
>CAZTHJ010000095.1:0-2625 GCA_964613565.1 uncultured Dehalococcoidales bacterium
TGCAGGTAATTAAAAGACGGCAATCTCCGATAAAATATCACCATAGTTAACCCCCGTGAATAAAAATTTATAGATCAAATAACATCGAGCTTACACTGAACCACATCACAAACTCGCCGCAAAGTAGCTATAATAAATTTACACAATCAGTAATATACTGACTGGTGCCCAGTTCTTAAATTCAATCCTATGAGAAAACTTGCCCGTTGTCAATATGAATTGATATGAAAACTTCAAGACATATGATATAAAGGCCTTTATGCACGTTGTATCTTGCACAGCAGCGCCTTCACTTCGGGGTAACCCATGATCGGCTCACGGCAGTCAGTATCTGTAAGCAGGTTGGCATTAGCTTCCCCATGCCAGCCATGCGGCACGAGCACAATTCCCTCGGCAACCCGTTCGCTGACACTAGCTTTCATGCGTACCTGGCCCTTATTGGTACCGATCAAGATCATATCATCATCTTTAATGCCGTACTGGCGGGCTGTGACTGGTCCCAATTCTGCCCTCGCTTCAGGGTTTTTACGCCTCAATGGCTCGATTTCCCTGAATTGTGTATGAGTATAATATCGATTCCTGTAACCGGTAGACAAAATCAACGGATATTCCTGCAGTAACTCGGGGGTACTCCTGGGACTTCTCTGAGGCTCAAGATATGTCGGCAGGGCATCAAATCCTGCCCCCTCCAGGGCTCCACTGTAAATCTCTATTTTCCTGCTGGGTGTAGCAAAGGTACTTTCCGTGATATTATAGTCCTTGGTCTGATAATAGTCGCCCTCTGGTTTTACCTTCATCAGATAGTCAAATGTTAAACCTGCAGGCTCCAGTTCAAACGAGACCAGATCCTCTTCCGATCTCCAGGGAAATTTATCGCCCATGCCCATGCGCCGGGACAGCTCGGTGAATAATTTCCATTCGGACCAGCTTTCATAAAAGGGTTCGATGGCCTTCTTTCTCAGCATTAAATAAGGCAGACAATGGCAAACATTGTAAGTATAAGCCAGCCCCCATTTTTCCAGGTGCGAGCAGGCAGGCAATACATAATGCGCCAGTTCAGCGGT
Source organism: uncultured Dehalococcoidales bacterium (assembly GCA_964613565.1). Classification (GTDB taxonomy): domain Bacteria; phylum Chloroflexota; class Dehalococcoidia; order GIF9; family UBA5629; genus CAZTHJ01. The sequence goes on from CAZTHJ010000095.1 coordinate 1,065, forward strand.
TTGCGTCATGAACATATCGTGAACCACGAGCAAATCCAGCTTACTGAAGGCAGCACGGAAAGCATTTGAATCTGCCATGGAGATTAAGGGATTGCCCCCGATGACAAAGAAAGCCTTTAACTTCTGCGGGATACTTTCCGGCACGCAGGTTACGACTCCATATGGGCTTTTCCTGCCCCAGACTTCACAAAAAAGAGGGTACAGGTCTGCCCCCAGGGGCTCTCCTTCTACGTTCATGCCCACATTACCCAGGGACAACCTGGGACTGATCACCCATCCCCCGGGAATATTGATATTTCCCGTTATAACCTGCAGGATGGAGAAAATGCGGCTGCTCTGCGTCCCATTGGCAGTCTGGTCCTGCGTGCATGTTCCCTGATAAATACTGGCACCTCTAATAGCAGCAAATAGCCGTGCCAGTTTTCCTATTTGTCCTGCAGGTACACCCGTTATTTCCTCTGCCCACTCCGGTGTAAATTTGCGCAAATGCGGTACCAGCAGGTCAAATCCCTGCGTGTACTTGCCGATAAATTCCTCATCATACAATTTTTCTACAACTATGACATTTGCCATGGCCAGTGCCAGCGCGCCATCCGTGCCCGGCCTGATACGTAAATACATCTCTGCCTTATTGGCCAAGTGAATCCTTTTGGGATCAATAACCACCAGCCTGGCACCTTTTTTCAAATTTTTCTCCAGGTGCAATTGCAGCGGCAGATCAGATTCCTCCGGATTATGGCCCCACAGTATATACAGACGTGAATCCAGTTCCTCAGTGGGATACTTACCGAAGGTCATCTGCCTAGTCCTGATGCGCATGCGATAGCAGATGCTCTCCACAGAAAAAAAGTTGGGCGAGCCAAAGGCTGCCTTGAACCTCTGCGTCAAGCCTGCCATCTCCAGGTTTTCCACACCAATGGAGCCGCTGAACATACCCAGCATTTGAGGACCGTGCTCTGCTTTCAATCTGAGCAATTTAGCGGCTATCTCATCCAGAGCCTGTTCCCAGCTAATTCTTTCCCATGCGGAATTCACTTTTTTCAGGGGATACCTGAGGCGTCGCGGGTGATAAAGGTTCTTCAGCATAGCCTCGCCCTTGGGGCACAGCTTCCCCAGATTAAGCGGATGCTGTTTCAGTCCCTGCACCTTAACGGCACGCCCCTGCTTGACCGTTACCTCTACACCACAACTGTGATAGCACAGAGCGCAGTCAGTTAATATTTTTCTGGCAGTCTTGAACATACTATTTATCGCAATTATCCCCGTAAAGCAAGGAATAAAATTATTCAAGGTTTAATAGAAGGGTTAAGAAGCAGCAAAATGATAACGCCTAGAAAAATAATCGCTCCAATTACAATCCAAATTATGCCAATGTATTTTATGTATCCTGCTATTTGTTTCTTTTTATCCTCTGGTACTAACAGATATCTTGCTATATAAAAGAGGCTTATTCCAATACTGACCATTACTACTCCCATTAACCAATAAATCATAATCGTGTTATCCATTAGTATCTCCTACTTTTACTGCAATTACTTATCTACCTGCCTTATTTATTCTA
>CAZTHJ010000095.1:2725-5518 GCA_964613565.1 uncultured Dehalococcoidales bacterium
CTTATTTATTCTAAATTCAGGGATAGTAAAATTCAGTAAAAACTGCCCACGATGATAAGAGGAGGGTGAATGTATTTTCGCTGCAGCACAGTTACCTTCACGACAGTAGTATTTCACGCAGCCTGGCTGCCAGCTTTTGGCTCTGCCTGTCCCCTGTCAGAAATTGTATTTCTTCCGCAGATTTAGTGCCGAGTCCCAATTCAACGGCACGAGCAATCTGCTCCTGCTCAAAAACAGCGCCCCTTGATACTTCAGGCGTAGTCTTATGCAGGCGCAGTAGAGCCACTCCTGCAGCATCCAGGGCAATTCTATCGTCAGCGGCAAGTATCACATTTGTCACAACTTTTTTCCCTTCCATGGGACCGCCCATGACAAATGCCTCTATACCATCCAACAAAATTAAATCTGGTTTATACGCCATATTGATTTCAGCTATCATTTTCCTCTGCTGGGGGGAGGCATGCAATTCGTCCATATAACTGCGTTGGACAATACCGACGGCATTTTTTAAGGACATGGTAAAATGTCCGCCGTATTGGTGTGTCTTCAGGCAGCAGGTAAGGACTACGCTCTCAGCCTCCCGATATAAGCGCGGTACTTTGAATCCATCCGACCAGTGCGAGCCTTCGGGTTTCATGTGCACCCAGTCCGACTTATTTAATGTATCAAGGTTGATCACTTCAAAACCGAGTTTTTCGCCCAGTTCAAATATATTCTTGCGGCGCATTACTTCCCCGCTATCGCAGGGGCCGCTGCGTTCGGCAAGCCTGATGCTGCGAGCACCCAGCTCTTTTATCAGCGATATCAGGGTAACCAGCGTATCAGTATGCGTTGAGGCTGGAAAAGGGTCAGCTGTATTAAAATTGGGCTTCAAAACCACCCTTTTATCTTTAAGTTCGGGCTTGCCCAGTAAATCAATGGCCTGATGAATCCCCAATATCCGATCATCGGTATGTACAAGTGCAACCTTTCCACTCATTTGGTAGTCATCCTCCAGGTTCCTCAACCATAGTATATGCTATAATGCTCATTTAATAAATGCATCTACAAAATATCGAGCTAAATTCAGCGGACTACCCCGTCAGGGACTGCTATCCTTTCAATCTAGAAGCTTTTCTCATGACACAAAGCATACGGTTTCCCTCTGCAGTAACCTTTTTCATCGGTGAAAATGGCACAGGTAAATCCACCCTGTTAAAGGCAATTTGCAGGAAGTGCGGCATACATATCTGGGAGGAAGCCGAACGGATGCGTTATGATACGAACGCCCATGCAGAAGATCTCTATAAATTCATCAGGGTTGGGTGGACATCTGGTCCTGTACCGGGTTCCTTTTTTGGATCACAGATATTTCATGATTTCGCGCGCTTTCTCGACGGCTGGGCCAGAGCTACGCCTGCCATACTGGAATACTTCGGAGGCAGTTCTCTGCTAAGCCTGTCTCATGGCGAATCACTGATTTCCTTCTTTTCCAGCATCTATAAGGTAAGAGGACTGCATTTAATGGACGAGCCTGAAACCGCACTATCTCCCGAAAGCCAGCTAAAACTTCTGAAAATACTAAAGGAATATTCGGCTGACGGTCATGCCCAGTTTATTATGGTAACCCATTCTCCGATCCTTTTAGCGCTGCCCGGAGCAACCATTTATAGCTTCGATCACTCGCCTCTAAAACAGATAGCATACGAGGATACCAAATATTATCGGATATACAGGGATTTTATGAATCACAGGGAGAAATACCTTGAGGAACTATAAACTTGGTGGCTATCCGCCAAAAGGGTATGCCGATAATCTAAAATATAGTAAAGAATTATCAAATAACTTTGCACTCCAGCAATTTCCCAGCCGTTATTCCGCAATGTTTCCGTAGAAATCCGACAGTCCATGATGTTTGTAAATTTTGCATTCTTTATGTCAATTAATGTCTTGACAAGGTGTTAACAAAGGGTCATAATCATAGTCATAATAAGAATTATGTGATATAGTTCTTAATATTATTTAGGAGGTGTTATTATGGTGATAAAAGTTGAAAAACTTACAATAAGTATTCCCAGTAATCTGATTAAGATAGCAGATGAGATTGCGAAAGAAAAAAAGATAAGCCGAAGTAAGGTAGTGTCCTCTTGTCTACAGGAAATGGCTCAGAAGCGTTTTGAGGAAAAGATGGCTGAAGGCTATAGGAAAATGGCAAAAGAAAGTTTGGCATTTGCTAAAGAAGCCATGCATCTGGGAAAAGAAACATTACCCGAATGGAAATAACATTTAAATTTAATGAACATAAAACGTGGTGAACTTTATTGGCTAGACTGGTCTCCTGGCCGGGGTAGTGAGCAGTTAGGGGTCAGGCCAGCCCTCATTATACAGAATGATACGGGCAACAAAAATAGTCCGACCACAATTGTAGCTGCTTGTAGTACTGCAGAAGCAGATACCTCATATCCTTTTATAGTTCCCTTTACAGCTCGTGAGAGTGGTACAAAGCGGAATGGCCATGTTGATTGCGCCCATTTAATGACTATAGACAAGGTACATTTAAAAGATAAGTGTGGTGAATTAAGTAGTAGTAAAATGCTTGAAGTTGATAATGCTATAAAAGCTAGTCTTGGTTTAAGGATTTCAGACTAAATGAATCTGAAAAGGCAAAGTAAATTTATGGCTAGGAAGATAAAGAAAGCACCGAAAGAATTGAATCAATTGTCAGCCTTTATAGTTAAGTCAACTATAGAAAAAGGCGACGCAATGTTTCCGTAGAAATCCGACAGTCCATGTACAATCATGGACATGCAGAAC
>CAZTHJ010000096.1:0-5313 GCA_964613565.1 uncultured Dehalococcoidales bacterium
TGGCTTTATCCAGAGCCATGCGCAAAGCACTGCTGGGACAGCCGGTAAAGCGAAAACCTCTTGATTCCAGCATTTCCGCCACGGCCGCCTCAGACTCGGGGAAGTCATAAAAACCTTCAAAGAGATTGAATACAAGATCACTCTTGATTTTGCAAAGTTGTGACTTGACACGTTCCACGGGTGGTTTTATAGCCAGCAAATCCACTATATAGCCACATTCAAGCAGGGCAATATGTACAGAATTGACACACTGCATCACGCCCAGTATGGCTTCCCTATCCTGTTCGAAATCATAACCTTCGGGAAAGGGTTCATTGTAGATAATGGTTATATCTGGACGCATTTTGGGTACCTCTCTAAAGCAGCATTCATTATTTTTTCGATGAGTTCATCGTATGTCATGCGGAGCTTGCCAGCCATAATGGGCAAATCACTGCTGTAAGGGTTTAAGCCTGCCAGGGGATTAATCTCCAGGAAGAGAGGTAGACCATCGCGGTTTATCTTAAAATCTACTCTGGCAAAATCCCTGCAGCCCAGAATTCTAAAAACCTGCAGACTATAGGTCGAGATTTGCTGCAGCTGCTGTGCCCGTATTTGTGCAGGACACTCATATGTCACCAGGTTCTCCCAGTCCCGTTTAACCTCCAGAGAATAAATAAAATCCTCTTTTTGCTTTCTGGGTAAAATTCGCATAATGCCCAGGATCTGCGGCTCATTGTTGCCGGTGATGCCTACCGTAATCTCATCGCCCGGAATAAATTCTTCCAGCATCACGGGCTGGCAATAATCACGCCAGAGCTTTTGAACCAGTGTCTGCGCCTGCCCCTTATCCTCCACCCTGGAACTCAGCCTTACCCCCTTACTCGAGCCCTCATGCAATGGCTTGATGAAAGAGGGAAAGCGGATACTATTCCAGTCGGCCCGCTCCAGGTCTGCAAAAGAACCCAACAGCAGCCAGGGCGCAGTAGGAATCCCGGCATTTTGCAGGAGCTGCTTTGTAAGCGATTTATCCAAAGATAAGGCCATGCATAGGGGATCTGAGCCGACATACGGTATATCCAGCATCTCCAGCACGGCAGGCACCTGTGCCTCCCGGCTGCGGTAGTTGCCCAGCCCTTCCGCAATATTAAAAACTATGTCGACTTTATATTTTCTTATGTTGTCGAGAAATTCCTCACCGCCACCCAGCATAACAACATCGTGTCCCAGCCTTTGCAGCACCTCTGCAATGGCATTAACCGTTAGCGGAGAATCATATTCCTCCAGAGCATCTTCAGGACACTCCAGCCCTGATTTTATCTTCTCTTTTAGGTCATATGACAGGCCGATTTTCATATTGTCCCATCACTGCAGCTACGGAGGTTGCATTTTCGAAATCGGCTAAAGGAAGCTCAAGGCTCATTTGGGTATCTGCAGTATTATTCTTTTTTCTGGCTGCTGCCGCCCCGCGCGGGTTGCGGTAGTGATAATATTTGCTCTGATAGTTTTTAAATATCAGATCTTCGCCCAGCCTGGACTGCATATAGTTTGGCAATACCGGTATTTTGCCGCCGCCCTGCGGCAGGTCAATGATATAAGTAGGCACCGCCAGCCCCGAGGTATGTCCCCACATGCCGTTCATGATTTTGAGGCCAGTTTCCACCGTTGTGCGCAGATGCTCGGTGCCCTGTATCTCATCACACTGGTATAAGTAATACGGGCGGACCTTGATTTTGAGTAATGCCTGGCACAGCTTGCGCTGAATAGCAACCGTGTCATTAACGCCTTTCAATAACACGGATTGATTATTCACCGGCACACCTGCCCGTACCAGCCTGTCAACTGCGGCTGCTGCCTCCTCTGTGATCTCCTTGGGATGGTTGAAATGGGTATTCAGCCAGATGGGGCCGTACTTTGAAAGCATATCGCACAGCTCCGCATCAATACGTTGCGGCAGGACGACTGGAAAACGTGTACCTATACGTATAATCTCAACATGCTGGATAGCCCTTAATTGAGCAATCACCCATTCCAAACGCCGTGTCGAAAGTGTCAAAGGGTCACCGCCGGAAATGATCACATCGCGTACCGACCTGTTGCGGCGTATATAATTGATCATGTCCCCTATTTCAGCATCTGTGCGCACCCAGAAACCATGTTTCCACTCGCGCTTTCTGGTACAGTGGCGGCATAGCATAGGGCATACATCCGTCATTACCATGAGTACCCTGTCCGGATAACGATGCACCAGGCCGGGAACGACAGATTCACGTTTCTCTTCGAGAGGGTCTTCAAAGCCAATTCCGGCAAAGGCGACTTCCTCAAAACAGGGTACGGACTGCTTCCTGATAGGATCATTGACATCATGCGGATTGATCAGCGAAAGATAATACGGGGTAATTGCCAGTGGGTATTTTGTGACAACCAGCTTAAGTCTTTCCTTTAAAAGGGGGGGAAGCGGAATGTACTTTGCCAGCTCTTCAACAGAGGTAACCCTGTTTTGAAATTGCCATTTCCAGTCATTCCAATCCTGCGGATGGGTACGGCTAAGAAATACTTCTTTTATTGTTGTGCCGAATACACAACTTGGAGGCTCATCTTCCTCATCCACCACAATATTGCTCGTGGTGGCCGAGCCGGGAGGCTCGTCATCATCAACCTGACATTGATTCTGGTTATTGAGAGTCCCAAGGGATTTGTTCACTTACGAATATTCCTCCTTTTTCTCCATGAAAAAAGTTATTCTTTTTATTCTTATAACACTAAAAAATACAGATGTCAAGCAATTGGAAACACAGTGGAAAAATATTTTTATAAATATTTTTATAACGAAGCTAAAAAGTAGGTATTTTTACTAAACATTTTGGTTGATCAGTCCGTTTATATATAATAGACATCGGGCTAAAATCCGGTGTTAAACGAAGAATATATAGTTGAGAGGGCTATAAATGGAGATCAGGGAGCGTTTACGCAGCTTTATGATCTGTATTTTGACAAGATCTTTCGCTATATCTATTTTAAGATAAAGAGACAGGCAGAGGCAGAAGATTTAACGCAGGAGGTATTCATCAAGACACTCAAAGCTATAGGGTCATATAAAAGAGGGGGCACGCCCTTTGCCGCCTGGATCTTCCGTATAGCTCATAACCAGGTAATCGATTTTGTGAGAAAGGAAGATAAATATCAGACTACTTCGCTTGATGAGGTGGTTTCAGTGGCAGGGAATGAAGACCCTGTGGTTACTACTGAATATGGTATGGAAGTAGAGGAGCTAAGCGCGGCTATTGAAAACCTGCCGCCGGCACAGCAGGAAGTTATCAGATTACGCTTCATTGCCGGATTAGCCATAGCGGAGGTAGCGAAAATAACCGGCAAAAGTGAAGGGACGATCAAGGCTTTGCAGTTTAATGCGACAATATCGCTGAGAAAATTATTGGCAGGCAAACTCGGATGGCAAAACATTTAGAAGAAATTTACAACATATGCCTGGAGCGCATAGACCAGGGAGAGAGCATTGAAAGCTGCCTGCTGGACTACCCGGCAGTAGCCTCAGAGCTGGTAATCCTGCTCAGGACTTCTCTCAATATCAGGTGGAGAACCTCTCTGGTAGAGCCGCGGCCTGAATTCAAGCGCAAGGCCAGGGTAGAGTTTGTCAGAACGCTGGCTGATAAAGGACTCAATGCACATTATGAGGCCATGCAAAAGAGATACAGTAAAAGGCCTTCTTTCCTGGGCCTACAGCGTGCCTGGGCCCCCGCTCTGGCAACACTGGCAGTGATACTAATTTTAGGCAGTGCCGGAAGCGTTACGGCCGCGGTAGCCGGCAATGCCATGCCCGATCAGCCACTTTATCCTGTCAAATTGTTTACCGAGGATGTAAAATTAACATTCTCCTACACAGATACGGATAAAGCCCTGGTCAACATGCAGATAGCTGAGACCCGCTCGGAGGAAATACAGGCCATGGCCAGCCAGGGCAAAACAGACCAGGTCATTCTGACAACACAGAAATTGATGACGAGCCTGGAAAACACCGCTACAGCCGTCAATCGCATAATACAATCGCAATCCGGGACGACTGCCATGCTGGCTACTGCTCCTGCTGCACCGCAGAACGAATCGGGCGGGATGATGCTGCCCCCTTCCCCCGGCCAGCCGGAGGAGCAGCCCCTGACGGGTGCAGGATCTGAAGACCTTCCACATACCGATACTCCCAGCACAACAGCAATAGACGATTCATACCGAAGTTCAGACACAGCCACGGCAACTGGGAAAGATAAAACTAAAGGTGATAAAACCATCTCAGGCAACGCCAAACTGAAGCAGTCGCTGCAGTCCAGCATCAACCGCAATATTGACACACTCGAGCAAGCTCTCAAAAACGCTCCTGAGAGCGCAAGGTCAGCTATCGAAAAGGCTATCGAGCGCACCAAAAACCAGCAGGAAAAGATCGCTGAAGAGCTACCCGACAACGGACATGATAACGGAAATAACAGCTCAGCACAGGGCCAACATGGTCAGGCAGGTCAGTCCGGCAAATAGGCCCGTTATAGCTTTCTACCTCCCCAATTATTTTTCCTACAGGTTCCGGCTCTTTCTAAACCTTAATCAACCAATTACGTTCTTTTTTATGAGAACAATAACTAATTGCAATAAATAGCATGAAATGGAGCCTGGTAGAAATTCTCATCCTTACAGTTTTTATGGTACTGATGCTGCTGGCATTCTTCGCAGGGGATCTTAACAGCGGCATCTAAGATCTGCCGTTTATTCGCAGGTAAAAGATAGCTATCAAAGAGCAGGAAGGGTGAAACAGAAACTGCTGCCCTTACCTAAATTGCTTTGTGCCCAGATTTTCCCTCCGTGAGCTTCCACCAGCCTGCGGGCAATAGTAAGCCCCAGACCCGAGCCGCCTGTTGATCTATTGCGGGACTTGTCCACGCGGTATAAGCGTTCAAATATATAGGGTAAATCCTCAGCCGGGATGCCCTCGCCATCGTCCTCAATACAGACTTGTATCAATGTATCTGTTCTGTACGCACTGATACGGACTATACCACCCGGGTTGGTATGCGCCATGGCGTTGCTCAGCAAGTTGCGCAATACCTGCCCTAGTCGGTGTTCATCAACACTGCAGCGGAGGCCCGGATTAATATCACGTACCAGATCAATCCCCTGTGCCAGCTCTATGCGATGAAGCTCGCGGGCTCTCCCGCCCTGGACGCGGCCGAGCGGCTGCTGATGGTGCCGGACCTGCTCAACTACTGGCTCACGGGTGTTCAAGCCAATGAGCTGACCGACGCCAGCACCACGCAGTTCTACAACCCCATCAAG
>CAZTHJ010000097.1:0-227 GCA_964613565.1 uncultured Dehalococcoidales bacterium
ATCCATACCTGGAGATTAGCAGCTCCGGTGTCGGGGACTTGATAAGCCATGGAGTTCCAGCCAAGTGGATTCTTTTTCTGGTTGCATGCAACCATGACCAGATTTGGATCATCAGGAGCAATGGCTGCATTATAGACGGCCACATCAACCGGGTTTATTCCCCAGTATTTACCAAAATCGCGCTCGAGGTTGCCCTGTTCGGCCGGGCCCCAGCGCGTTCCGCCACC
>CAZTHJ010000097.1:246-5252 GCA_964613565.1 uncultured Dehalococcoidales bacterium
GAGGTTGCCGTCAAAGCTGTTATCTGCCCCGGTTATGGGGTTAAACCATAAGCCGGTGCGAACAATCGCCCACATGGTGGAGCCGTTATTGCCCACCAGGAGCTTGATGATTTCGGAACCTGTTTCGTTTATACCGTCCATGTTATTATCATCCGGGTCAACCGGAGAATAGAGCTGCCAATCACTCGGCGTATCCAAATCCGGCGTCCGCACCGATGACCATGACATGGTGCCGGCGGAAACAGATGACGGGGTGGCCAGGCTGCCGGGCAGCACAAAGCTGGCTACCAGCAAAAGCATGGTCACAATCCCGAAGATACTGTTGTATCTTGTTTTCATTATCCCTCCTAAATTTTCAAACCTCTCAAAATCTCTTCTGTGAGGACCTTCGGCGAAATTCGACTGTATTTATTTTTTCCCGCCTCCGGTTTTAAAACAGGAATCCCAGTTAATAGGGATGCAAATATTCTATTACTGTTTGCTGGGTTTTATAGCCCTCCCGCTAGGCTGCCCTGGAAGACCCGGATAGATTCTCCCGGGTATAAGACCCTATGTCCCGGGCAGGGACTCTTTCTCTTGCCCGGCGCTGCTGTGCCGGGCCTTCATCCCATTCACATCACCTCCTTTTGGCGAACGTTACACAGACAAGGATTTCCCTTGCCTGAGGACTATTGTACCATGCCTGTCAAGTCTTTGCATATTTTGCATATGAAAGGGTGCTTGCGCGGGTGATTGGGATAGCCGCGTCGCTGCGCTCCGCGCCATGACGGAGGGGACGATTTCTTGAATTGTCCGGACATGGTTTGCTATCACTGCTGCCATTGCCGGTATTTTCCCCACCTGACCGTTTTTGCATTCGCATATTGTTTAAGCTGATTTTCGTAAATCAAGGCTGGCTTCTATAGCCCTGTCAATTTGAGACATTTTGCTTCTATTTAGTTCTCCACATTTGTCTTTTAGGCATTGCTGATCAATTGTCATTATATGGGCTAAATTAACAACACACTTCTTTTTTAAGCCGCTTTCTCGTGGTGTTAGCTGGACAATGAAAGGGTACCTTTCATCAATTTGTGCCGTGGTGCAAGCCGCAACAATGGTGGTAGGACTATTTAGATTGCCGATATCATTTTGAATTATTAGAGCCGGCCTGATTCCCAGCTGCTCATGCCCTCTTCCGGGAGACCAATCTACCCAATAAATCTCACCGCGTTTAATTTGCATGTACTATCATACTGAGAGTGCTGAAAAACTCAGATTCAACCCCCTTTATCCCCCAGTCCTGGGGGAAATAGGAAGCTGGGGGACACCCCCAGACCCTCGGCAGGAAGGTTCCTGCACCTCTTTTTCAGCAGTCTCATTTTGCCCAATTATATAATTTCCTCGTGGAATTTGATACCATTATGCAGATGGCACATTTAATAAGGCCTTTCCCCATGCAGTTAATTGACTGAGTTCTGCATCTGTTCTAAAATATGTAGCTGGATAACCCGCTTAAAAATCATGTTCAATAGTTCATATATTGCCCCGTGCAGATGCGCTTATTTTGAGGAGCACGATTGATGCCCAAATTCTCCCTTTTCCCCAAGGAACCAGCCTTCTTCACACTTTTTGAGAAAAGTGCCAGCAACACGGTAAAAGTAGCTCACCGTTTCAATGAAATGCTCTGCAATTGGGACGACACGGAAAGTAAAATGGCTGAAATTACTGAACTCGAGCACCAGGGGGATATGGTGACTCATGAAATAATCGCGCAGCTGCATCGTACTTTAATTACCCCCTTTGATCGTGAAGATATTGCCCTGCTTGCCCATTCCATGGATGATGTCACGGATTGTATGGAAGCCGCCGCTGATACCATGTTGCTGTATAAAGTGGATAAGCCTACGGAGCAGGCCAAGGCCATGGCGTATATTATTGTGGTGGTATCAACTGAAGTTGAAAAGGCCATAGGTGAAATCAGGCACAGCATAAATCTAAAAAAGATATTGACGCGGTGTATAGAGATAAACCGGCTGGAAAACGAGGCAGACAAGATCTACCGCTCGGCTCTGGCGGACTTATTTTCCGATAAAAATGATATGGCTTTTATCATTAAGTGGCGGGAAATTTATGAGTATATGGAAGGGGCAATAGATAAATGCGAGGACATTGCCAATGTCCTTGAGGGTGTCGCCCTGAAATATGCCTGATTATCCCTTACATGCCAGAAGATTTTTATTTGAGCATGCATAAGCGCTTGATGTTTTCATGCTTTATGAGATTGCTGAAAAAGAGGTGCAGGAACCTTCCTGCCGGGGGGCTGGGGATGTCCGCCAGCTTCCCATTTCCCCCAGGACTGGGGGATAAAGGGGGTTGAATCTGAGTTTTCAGCATTCTCTTGATATATTCGTATCCTGTTACATACCGGTTGAGAATATAAATTCCATTATCGTGCTGTAAATAAAATTGATGAATTCGCCTTTGCGGGATAGATAAATTGGATTTAAACCTGCTGTTCATCATTGTCGTCATTGGCATAGCGCTGATTTTTGATTTTACCAATGGCATGCATGATGCGGCCAACTCCATTTCCACCGTGGTTTCCACCAGGGTTTTAACCCCCAGACAGGCTGTAATCTGGGCGGCCTTCTTTAATTTTATCGCCTTTCTTATCTTCGGCACCACCGTGGCATCGACTATCGGCAAGGGCATGGTAGACATTAATACCATCAGCACCACGGTGATATTTGCCGGAGTAACAGGCGCAATTTGCTGGAACATGATCACCTGGTATTTTGCACTGCCCAGCAGCTCTTCGCATGCCCTCATTGGCGGCTACGCCGGTGCTGCTATCGCCAACAATGGCTTCGGTGTCATCATTGCCAGCGGCTGGTACAAGACCCTGGCTTTCATCGTCCTGGCGCCCGCCATCGGGCTCATAATGGGATTCATCCTGCGCTATATTACCTCCTGGGTTATACATAAGAGATCTCCTGCTGCTGTAACCAAGTGGTCAAGAATTCTACAGCTGTTTTCTGCTGCAGCATACAGCCTGGGGCATGGCGGCAACGATGCGCAGAAGACCATGGGTATTATTGCCGGTGTTCTGTTTGCCGGCGGGCTAATACAGGAATTCACTATACCCCTGTGGGTTGTACTCAGTGCCCACACTGCTATCGCCATGGGAACATTAACTGGCGGCTGGAGAATTGTGAAAACCATGGGTCAAAAAATTACCAAGTTGAGGCCCATTGACGGCTTCTGTGCTGAAACTGCTGCCGCATCGAGCATTTTCCTCGCCACGTACCTGGGTATACCTGTCAGTACGACTCACGTAATAACCGGAGCCATATCAGGCGTCGGGGCCATGAACAGGATTTCTGCAGTGCGCTGGGGTGTAACGCTGAGAATTGTATGGGCCTGGATTCTTACCATCCCGCTATCCGGGATAATCGCGGGGTTGCTTTTTCTCATCATCAACGCGATTTTTTAAGATGGCATATATCACTGAATCCATATACTGACCATTCTTGAAGACACTCTCGCGCAGGCGGCCTTCCAGTTCAAAGCCATTCTTCTCCAGCACTCTGATGGATGCCCTGTTGCGCTCAAAAACGTTGGCATAGATTCTGTTCAGGGGGAAGTGGGCAAATACATACTGCATAAACATGTGAACCGCGCTGCTGGCAATGCCCTGGCGCCAGTATTCCTCACCCAGCCAGTATCCGATTTCTGCGGATTTTACATATACGTCCTGCTGCAGCGTTAGTCCGATGGCGCCAATTGCCTCTGCCCTGGTAGCTATGGCGAAATTGGTCTGGGGTATCTGCATGAGGCAGCTTCTGATCCAGGCTCTGGCATCATGTTCGGTATAGGGGTTGGGGAATGTATCCCGCAGCTGGTCCCAGATCTTGCGGTTATTGGCATGCCTGGCCAGTGAGCTGATATCGCCATCATCCCAGCTTCTGATGAAATACCCGTCCTGTCCAGCGGATATCAGCATGCTATCAATAAGCTGCCGCGCTGTGACAACTAAATCGCGGTCACAATCGCAGTAATATTATTTGCCCACAACCGAGACTACCATGGAGCCCGGCCCGGTATGGATGCCCAGCACTATCCCCATGCGGAATACCCTGATCTTTCCCTTCTTGAATAGGGGCTGTAAACGCTGGGCCAGCATTTCAGCATCTTCAGCAGTGGTGGAATAAGCTACGGCCAGGCCGTCGATTTCCTTGAATTTACTGACGAATTCATAGATTGCATCCAGGCCTTTGGCCCTGCTTCGGGCCTGGGCAAAGGGTACGACTACTCCGTCTTTGATGGAGATGATCGGTTTAACGTTTAAAAGCGACCCCATTAGGGCTTTGGCTTTGCCGATCCTGCCGCCTTTTTCCAGGTATTTTAGTGTGTCCAGAAGGCAAAGTGAATTATTATTGTTAATCGATTCTCTGGCTGCTGTCAGAACCTGCTGTAAATCGCCCCCTTCTTTAGCTACTTTTGCGGCGCGTGTTACCACCAGCCCCAGGCCTGTAGTTGTGGTCAGGGAGTCCACAAGTTCGATATTGGTCTTGCCGGCGACTATGTCCTTGGCTTGAAAAGCTGAGTTCAAAGTGCCGCTTAATTTGCTGCTGATATGGATGGACACGATGGCATCGGCTTCCTTGGCCAACTTTTCATAAGCATCCACAAAATCCTTGGGATTGGGCTGAATGGTGACGGGGAATACTTTGCCCTGCGTCAGCTTCTCGTAAAACTCCTCCTCACTGATATCAACACGGTCGCGGAAAATTTCCTCACCAAAACGTGCAAACAGGGGAACAACGGTAATGCCTAGTTCTTCGATGATGTCTTTGCTGAGATCGCAACTGCTGTCGGTGACTATCTTGATCATGATTCCTCCTCTTTAACGCCAGTATCGACATATTTGTATTATTGGGCTTGCTTTGTATCTGCGTAGCCCCTTTGAAAGGGGTATGTGATATAGTAATCAACAGCGTGGCTGTTGTCAATAACTTCTGCCTCAT
>CAZTHJ010000098.1:0-5150 GCA_964613565.1 uncultured Dehalococcoidales bacterium
CACAGCAGATGTTTAATCGGGGAAGTTATCCAGCATGATACAGAACCAGCCAGAGGAAGCCCTGCAAAAAAAAGCCAGCAGCGCGGATAAGAAAAAGACGCGTATCCAGCAGATTACTGTTTTTATTATAGTCATTGCTGTCTCTGCCTCCATCTTCATCTTCCGTGATCAGGTAGCGCTGCTGGGTGCCTTTGGCTACCTGGGCGCTTTTCTCATTTCCATTGTAGGGGCTTCCACTATTGTGCTGCCGGTGCCCAACTGGATACTTATCGCCTCACTGGGTGCGGCCTTCAATCCTGTTCTCATCGGGCTGGCGGCCGCTGCCGGGGGCACTATCGGTGAGATGACAGGCTACGGGCTGGGATTCAGCGGCAGGGCGGTGCTGGAGGACCTACCGCGCTACGAGCAGGTGGTGGGCTGGATGCGCCGCTGGGGCAGCGTTACCATCTTCGTCCTGGCACTGATTCCTAATCCTCTTTTCGACGTAGCCGGCATAGCAGCCGGCGTGCTCAAATTCCCGCTGTGGAAATATATCATCTGGGGGTTCCTGGGCAGGCTGCCCAAATCCATCGCCTATGCTTATCTGGGTATCTGGTTCAGCGCAATTTTGAAGTGGGGTTTTTAGGCCAGTAACTAACATTTAAGACGAGTGTTTGCTAAAATACGCCTAAGCCCGGGGAAGTATTTGTATGAACACGTTCGAAATCCTTACCCCTCTGCAGGACAACATGCTGGAACGGCTGCGCGCCGGTGACCAGGTCTATATTACAGGTATTATATTTACAGCCAGGGATGCAGCCCATCAGCGTTTCATCGAATCCATGTCCGCCGGGAAGAAACTGCCTTTTAACCTGCATGGTCAGGTTATCTATTATACAGGTCCTGCTCCGGCCGGGCCCGGTCGTGTTATCGGCTCTGCCGGCCCCACCACCAGCGGTCGAATGGACATTTATACGCCAGAGCTATTGGCTGCTGGATTGAAAGGCATGATCGGTAAAGGGAACAGGTCGGAAGAGGTGAAGGAAGCCATGCTGCGGCACAGGGCTGTTTATTTTGCGGCCGTAGGCGGGGCCGCCGCTCTGATTGCCCGCAGCATCAGGAAGGCAGAGGTAATCGCCTATCCTGAACTGGGCGCTGAGGCTGTTCACCGGCTGGAGGTGGGAAAACTCCCCGCAATCGTGGTTAATGACATTTACGGAGGGGACCTTTACGAGATGGGCAAAGCCCGCTATGCTCTGTGATGTCTTTCACCGTTCTATCCGGTAGCACTGATAATAATACCAGGAGGTATACCATTATGAGTAGCAAAGCCTATGTGCTGATCGAAACCGAGATGGGCATGACCGTGTCAGTAGCCAATGAATTGCGCGAGAAGTCGGGAGTGGCCGTTTCCGATGTCGTTACAGGTCCTCATGATATTGTAGCCGTAGTACACGGCTCGGATAACGAGACCATTGCAAAAATAGTCCTCAATGAGATTCAGGCCATCAAAGGAGTGCAGGACACTACTACCTACATGGTAGTTGACAACGTTTCAAATAAATAGGAGCGGAATGTCATTCCGCTCCTATTGCCAAATTTTATTATCTTATGATTAAGCCAATATTGCTACATACTGTTGGGTAAGAATAGCACTATCTGCGGGAACGCGATCACGAGGGCTATCAACACGACAATAGCTATAACAAAAGGTATTATGCCGCGGAAAATAGTGCCCACAGGTACGCCTGTAATGCCGCCGAGAACATAAACATCCATTCCTATTGGGGGAGTTATCAACCCCACCTGCACTAGCATGACTACCAGCACTCCAAACCAGATGGGGTCAAAGCCGAGGGTGAGAATTATGGGATAAAGGATGGGCACGGTAAGAAGAACTGAAGCAAGAATATCCGTAAACATGCCAAGAATAAGATAAAGGACGATTATGCCCATCAATATGACCATTGGGGAAACCGATAAACTGCCTATAAATTCGCTGAGCAAAAACGGCATTTCGCTGATGGCTACAAACCTGATGAAGATGGAAACCCCCATCATGAGCAGCAGCACCATGGAGGTCATAAGGGCTGTATCCACCATCATCCTGACAACGCTCTGCCTTGTAAAACGCCGGGTTGCAAACCCTATCACCAGGGCACCAAAAGCGCCAACAGCGCCGGCCTCGGTGGGGGTGAAGATACCTCCGTAGATCCCCCCTATAACGAGGATGAACAATAGACCCGTCATCCAGATGCCTTTGAGGGAGACGATTTTCTCCTTGAAAGTAGTCCTGGGGCCGGCCGGACCCAGTTGCGGGTTCATCTTTGCGGTAAGCCAGATTGCAAAGGCGAAAAAGAGAGTGAGAAGGATGCCCGGGACTATTCCGGCCATGTAAAGTTTGCCAATGGAAAGCTCTGTTATGATGCCGTAAAGTATAAACGGGATACTCGGGGGGATGAGAACAGCCAGAGTCCCTGAACAGGCGATGCAAGCGGCTGAGAGACGGTCGCTATATCCCTGCTTTCTCATTTCCGGCAGGGCTACCTTGCCCATGGTGATGAGGGCGACGTTGGCGACACCCGTAATAGCACCCAGAAAGGCGCAGGCTACGTTGGTGGCAATAGCCAGGCCTCCCTGCAAACTTCCCAGCCACTTGTTGGCAGCCTTATAGAGGTCGCTGCCAATGCCGGTTTCGGCTATCGCATTACCCATGAGCACGAACATGGGGATGGTCGTCATAACATATTTAAAGATAAATGTGAAGGGGACATTTCCTGCTATGTGCAAAGCCTGGTTAAAGCCCTGAATGGCGACTATGCCGAAAAAGCCGACGATGGCCATGGCAAAGGCTACCCACATGCGGGCAAAGATAAGGGCCAGCAGGACCACAATGCCGATCAAACCAGTTAATTCAGGGCTCATTTCTTTACCGCCTCAATAAATTTCTGTATCAAAAGCGTGAGCACAACGAGGGTCAACATGACCCATCCTATGAAGAAAATATATTTAAAGGGATAGGACGGAATTGGCAGCAGCACGGTGGCCACCTCTTTAATCTGCTGTGAGAATATGGAGGCTTTGAAGCTTTGCCAGGAGATGATTATGCACATAAAAAGGCCACCCAAAAGGGTGATGATGTCCACGATATTTTGCACCCGCCTGGGCACGCGGTCCATAATCAAACCAACCTTGATATGTATGCCCGAAAAGGCGGCCCAGGAGACACCAAGCACCATACAAACCAGTATGGTGGCTGCTATCTCGGCCGTGCCGGTGATGGGGCTGTTGAAGAAAAAGCGCGAGACAACATCGGACACAATAAGCAACATCATGGGAAAGATCAGCACCAGGGCTACCATTGACAGGCTGCGGCTTATAGACTTGAGTACGTTAAGTACTTTCAATATCATCCTCCAGTCTGCCGTATATATAACGGCTAGAGGGAGGGGATGAAGACCTAAGAGAAAATCCCATCCCCTCCCCGAAATGCATTGGTTCTACATAGTGGTTATTGAACTTTTATTTGCGCCGGATCGGTTACCGTGAGCTGTGCCTTGTTGGTAAAGTTATTTTTGGTCAATTCGCCAGTTACTACTATGGTTTTATTCTTGTATTCCTTGGTTAAGCCAGCCATACCGCCGAACGGGGCAGGATCCTGAATGTCAAGTGAAAAACTTGCCATTGCCACGCCACCCTTGTCGCCAACGAATACGACGACGCCGGGCGGAGCAAACTGGACGACGTCAAGGACATATCCCTGCACCGTGATCTCCTTGCCGAAGTCGGTCATTGCAAGGGCTTCTTCCCAGCCAGTTACTCCTGCTGGAAGGGGAGCGGCGGCAGGGGGTGGCGGTGCCGAAGGCAGCTCCTTGCCCATATAAGGAGTCTCTGCCAGGAGCTTCTGGAATTCATCATACATCCTCTGTGCAACAGCCCCATTGTTTTTTATCCATTCCATCTGGATAGGCTTGGCAACTTCCAGCCATTTTGCAAGTTCCTCTTTGGGGAGGTCATAAAATTGATCGCCCCTTTTATTGTTTATGCCAAGCCCCACTCCCTCAGCTGCCGTTTCCTTCTCTATCCTGTTATTGGTATAGAATTCATCGACATCAGAAAACAGCTTTTGAATATCAGGCGGCAGCTTGTTCCAGCTATCCATATTCATGAGCAACGGCTGGGCAATGACACCGCTAACAGTGTGAAGATTAGTATGATACTTAAGCAAATCTGCAGTGCCGCTGCCGAGCTGCCAGCCATAGGTGCCGAAGGAGAAATCTATAATACCTTTTTCAAGGCTCATGAAGCTGTCCTCGAAGGGCACGAACACAGCAGTACCGCCCATGGCTTCTACATACCTGGCAGAGTTACCACCGGCACCAAACTTTATCCCGCTCCAATCGGCCTTGGTTTTAAGCAGCTTTTTAGTTCCGTGTACGCGGGCCTGGGTTTCTCCCGCTATGGTAGGATAAAGTACCTTTAGCCCACGCACTTCTGTGGTGATTTCGGGAAACTTTTCATACATTTTCCTGTAGATAACAGTGGCGCTGTAGGGATCTTTGTAACCCAGGAAAGGCAAATTAAAGAATTCTGTGAGCGGAGCCGAACCGGGGAGGGCATCAGCCCATAATTCAGCTATGTCTCCCACCCCGGCCAGAAGTGAAGGAATGATTTCCTTGGCCTCCATCAGGCTGGATGCATAGAAAACGGTCATCTTGAGCCTACCGCCGCTAAGTTCCTCCATCTTGGCCGCCCACTCGCCCATAGACGCACCCGGGGGGGCCATGGGCGGGGTGGTGGTGGCGAGCTTCAGCTCAATGACCTGTGGTGCTGCCGGAGTGGTGGGTGCTGCCGTCGTTGGTGATGTTGTAGGTGCAGGTGCCGGAGCGCAGACGGCAAACAGAGGCAATGCTACCAACACGAATAGAAGTAAGCCGAGAAGTGTTCTTTTACTCATTTAATCCTCCTTAAAATATTTTTTCAAGACTAGGCTGGTCTGTAGTTGTTCTATTGCTTCAGGTCATAGATCCTCCCTTTGCCTAATTTCAGCCATTATTTCTAAATCTGTATTTTATGATTTCCGCCAGCTTCATTATCATTGTAAAAGTAATAAAAAATCCCTGAGCGTGCAGCAATGCACGAACCAGGGATTAATTTAGATCCAGGCCACC
>CAZTHJ010000099.1:0-5093 GCA_964613565.1 uncultured Dehalococcoidales bacterium
GCAGCCTTGTGCTGGGCAAGTTAAGCGGCAGGCATGCCTTTAAAGAGCGGCTGGCTGAGCTTGGCTATATTCTCGATGAGGATGCCCTTGACAAGGCCTTTCTGGCTTTCAAGGAACTGGCCGATAAAAAGAAGGAAGTCACCGATAAGGACATTCAGTCTCTGGTTGCAGAAGAGCTGCGTACCGTGTCTGAGATCTACCATCTGGATCATGTCGGCGTGACCTGCGGCGACAACAGCATACCTACTGCAACGGTAAGGCTGGTTGCTCCTGACGGACAGATCAAGGCTGATGCAGCGCTGGGAACGGGCCCGGTGGATGCCATCTATAAAGCCATAAACCGTATCGTGAATGTTCCCAATAAGCTTACAGAATACACAGTAAACTCGGTTACCGAAGGCATTGATGCCATGGGGGAAGTGCTCATCAGGATAGAGAGTGACGGCATCACGTTTTCCGGCCGCGGAGCAGATACGGACATTATTGTAGCCAGTGCCAAGGCCTACATGAATGCACTGAACAGGCTGCTTGCAGCAAAGAAGTAGATACGGCCATGCCTCAAGCGATACAGATTATCCTGCGCATACTTCTGTCGGTTGTTCTGGGCGCTGTAAGATGATACCCAGGGTAAAAGGATGAACTCTATAAAGGAGATTGGTTTTGACTATAACTGAAAAAATTTTAGCTGCTCATTCGGATAATGAAAAAGTTTTACCCGGCCAGTTCTTGAATGTCAGGGCTGATCTGGTGCTCTCCAATGATATCACGGCGCCCCTGGCAATCAAGGAGTTTCTCAGGATCGGAGTAAAATCTGTTTTCGACCCTAAAAAAGTGATTATGGTGCCCGATCATTTTTGCCCTAATAAGGATATATTATCGGCCGAACAGGCCAAGATGATGAGGGAGTTTGCCAGGGAGCAGGGAATACATTATTTTGAAGTAGGCAAAATGGGAATAGAGCATGTGCTCCTGCCCGAGCAGGGCTTTATACTGCCCGGTGAAGTCATAGTGGGGGCGGATTCCCATACCTGCACCTACGGTGCATTGGGAGCTTTCGCTACAGGTATGGGGTCGACGGATGTTGCGGTGGCCATGGCTACCGGCGAAATCTGGATGAAAGTGCCGCCCACGATCAAATTTATCTATCATGGAAAGTTGAATAAATGGGTTAGCGGTAAGGACCTCATCCTGTATACAATCGCTGACATTGGTGTGGATGGGGCTTTGTATTCCGCCATGGAGTTTAGCGGTGAAGCCATTGCCAGTTTGCCGGTTGACAGCCGTTTTACCATGGCCAATATGGCCATAGAAGCCGGCGGCAAGTGCGGCATTTTCCATGTGGATGCCAGGACAAGGGCATACCTGAGGAATAGAATCAGCCGTAAATATCAAATCTATACATCCGATACTGATGCGGAATATGAGAAAATAATTGAATACGATGTATCGAATATAGAGCCCCAGGTGGCATTTCCGCATCTGCCCTCAAACGTTAAGCCCATTTCTCAAGTAGGGGATATCGCCATTGACCAGGTTGTAATTGGCAGTTGTACCAATGGCAGGATTGAGGATTTAAAAGTTGCGGCCAAAATATTGAAGGGTAAAAAGGTTCATCTCGGCCTGCGCTGTATTATCATTCCCGGTACTCAGCAGATTTATCTGGAGGCACTGTATCAGGGCATGATAGAAACATTCATTAAATCGGGTGCAGTCGTCAGTACTCCGACCTGCGGGCCCTGCCTGGGCGGGTATATGGGAGTTCTGGCTGCAGGAGAACGCTGCCTTTCCACGACAAACCGCAACTTTGTGGGCAGAATGGGAAGTACCAAATCTGAAGTATATCTGGCCAATCCTGCCGTTGCCGCCGCCAGCGCTATACTGGGTAAAATCGGCAGCCCGGATGAAATTTCCTGATAGACTGACCTGTTTGACGCCTTATCAAGGGCGTGCTGGCATTCAAGATTGGATTTTGCCAGCAGGATGACAGTTATGCGGCATATTATCAGGATTGAATAAGATATTATCAGTGGGAATTTAACCTGAAAAAGGAGGAATATATGCTCAAGGGGACAGCACATAAATACGGCTCAAATGTAGATACGGATGCCATCATCCCGGCGCGCTTTCTCAATATTTCGGAAGCGGATGCTCTGGCCAAACATTGTATGGAAGACATGGACATCGATTTTATTAAGAGGGTAAAAACCGGCGATATCATGGTAGCCGAAACAAATTTCGGCTGCGGTTCTTCGCGTGAACATGCACCGCTGGCGATCAAGGCATGTGGCATATCGGCAATTATTGCGGCCAGCTTTGCTCGAATTTTCTTCCGTAATGCGATTAATATCGGGCTGCCGCTGCTGGAATCCCCGGAGGCTGTTGCCAAAACGGATTCCGGCGATGTGATCGAAATCGATCTCGGCAGCGGCCAGATAAAGAATGTCACAAGGAACCTGGTCTTTCAGGCCAAACCGTACCCCGATTTTATGATGGGCATCATCAATGCCAGCGGCCTTGTTGAGTACACCAAGATGAAAATTGCAGGAGGCAGATAAATTGGAATTCAGTATTGTATCCTTACCCGGTGATGGCGTGGGGCCGGAGGTGGTGGCCGAGGCGGAAAGAGTTTTACAGGAAGTCGGCAAAAAATTCGGACATACCTTTAAATTTACCCGGGGGCTAATCGGCGGGATTTCCATAGATAAAACCGGTTGGGCTCTAACTGAAGATACGATAGAGCTGTGCCGTAAATCCGATGCGGTGTTATTGGGTGCGGTGGGAGACCCGAAGTATGATGACCCGCAACTAAAAGTTCGTCCTGAGGATGGCCTGCTGGCTTTACGCAAATCTCTGGGCTTATTTGCCAATCTCAGACCGGTTAAAGTTTTACCCATGCTTGTCGATTCCACTTCATTAAAACCGGAAATAATCAAGGATGTTGATTTGATTGTTGTCAGGGAATTAACCGGCGGCCTGTATTTCGGTCAACCTAAAAAGAGATGGCAGGAGGGTAATGTACGCTATGCCGTGGATTCCATGCTGTATTCAGATATGGAAATTGAACGCATTGTAAAAGTTGGCTTCGAGCTGGCCCGTACGAGCAGGAAAAAGCTGACTTCTGTGGATAAGGCCAATGTCCTGGAAAGCTCACGCCTGTGGCGTGCAGTGGTGAATGAGATCGCACCGCAGTATCCTGACGTTGAGCTTGACCATATGCTGGTGGATACCTGTGCCATGAGGCTGGTGCAGAATCCTTCTTATTTTGACATCATAGTCACAGAGAACACCTTTGGAGATATCATTACTGACGAAGCCTCGATTCTGGCAGGTTCCATGGGCATGCTGCCCTCCGCCAGCCTGTCTTCCATCCCCCAGAGCGGAGTTAAAGCATTCGGCATGTATGAGCCGATTCACGGCAGCGCACCCAAGCGCGCCGGCCAGAACAAGGCCAATCCTATCGCCACCATTTTAAGTATAGCCATGATGCTGCGCTATTCCATGAATCTGCTGAATGAAGCGAAAACAGTAGAAAGCGCGGTACTATCGGTACTGAACAGCGGTTTTCGAACGTATGATATAATGGAACCTGGTAAAAACGAGGTCGGCACCAAGGAAATGGGCATG
Organism: uncultured Dehalococcoidales bacterium; assembly: GCA_964613565.1. Taxonomy (GTDB): domain Bacteria; phylum Chloroflexota; class Dehalococcoidia; order GIF9; family UBA5629; genus CAZTHJ01. Next base: position 3,625 of record CAZTHJ010000099.1, read on the forward strand.
CTGATAGCGGAAAAGATAAAAAAATAGTTCACTGCCGGACAGATAAGAATGAATCAGGTTAGACTTTACGATACTGTATTGCGGGACGGAGCACAGCAGGAAGGCATTTCCTTCTCCGTGTCGGACAAACTGAAGATTATTCAGAAGCTGGATGATCTCGGTATACACTATATTGAAGGCGGCTGGCCGGGCGGCAATCCCAAGGACACTGAGTTATTTCTCCAGGCCAGGCGGCTGAAGCTGAAGAATTCAATTCTGGTGGCATTCGGCAGCACCCGTCATCCTGGCTCTCAGGTTGAGCATGATGCGAATCTAAGAGCCTTGATCGAGGCAGGCACCAGCGTGGTCACCATTGTCGGTAAAAGCTGGGATATGCAGGTGACCGCTGTGCTGGAGATAGGTCTGGAACAGAATCTCCAGATCATCCAAGAATCAATCGCATACCTGAAATTCCAGGGAAAGACCGTCTTTTTTGATGCTGAACATTTTTTTGATGGATATAAGCACAATGCGGAGTATGCCAAAAAGACAGTTGCCGTGGCCAGAGAAGCAGGTGCTGATTGTGTGGTTTTGTGCGATACAAACGGCGGCAGCCTGCCGCATGAGATCGGCGTTGCCGTCAAAGACACGGCTAAAAATATTCCTGTTGCGCTGGGCGTGCACGTGCATAATGACGGGGAGCTGGCCGTAGCTAATACGCTGGAAGCGGTGAGAAGCGGAGTTGTACAGGTTCAGGGTACGATCAATGGATATGGCGAACGCTGCGGCAATGCCAATTTATGCTCCATTATACCGGCTCTCAAGCTCAAAATGGGTATTGATTGTATCAGCAGTGCGAGATTATCCAGGCTTACAGAGTTTTCCCGCTACCTGGCAGAACTGGCAAATTTATCCCCTTCCAGCCATATGCCATATGTCGGATCGAGTGCATTTGCACATAAGGCCGGCCTGCATGTATCGGGCATATTGAAATGGGAAGAAAGTTACCAGCATATCAATCCTGAAGCAGTGGGCAATAAATTGAAGGTTGTTGTTTCCGAGCTTTCGGGAAAAAGCAACATTATCTATAAGGCCAAAGAGCTGGGGATAACGCTGCCTCCCAGGGGCAAGGAAGCCCGTGAAATAGTAAACCAGATTAAATATATGGAAAGCCTTGGTTTCCAATACGAGGATGCGGATGCCTCCTTCGAGCTATTATTGCACCGTTCACAAAAGGACTACAAACCGCGTTTTGAATTAATTGACTACATGGTGGTTGTGGAAAAGCACAGGCGATTGCCGGTCAGTAATATTGAAACCCAGCTTCTGGCTGAGGCTACCTTGAAAGTGCGTGTCAATGGAGAGGTTATACATACGGCTGCTGAGGGCAATGGCCCGGTGAATGCGCTTGACCAGGCATTGCGCAAGGCCCTCATGGAGTTCTATCCCAATATCAGCGTTGTGGAACTTACCGACTACAAGGTTCGTAT
>CAZTHJ010000100.1:0-5066 GCA_964613565.1 uncultured Dehalococcoidales bacterium
TCAGTTCAATTTCAACGCTATACATGATATAAACTCTTCAATGAATATTATTTAATGATAATATAAATTATAAAGGTATTATATGTGTGTAGGGGTAATAGTGTAAATATTAATGCCTGTTGAAAGGTTAATAAGCCGGCATAAACGCATCGTAGCGTAACCGATAGGTAAAGCCTTACCAGATATTAACAAATAATCCAGCCGTTATATACTTTACGGGATTGCTTTCTCCACAGACAATGGACAAATAAAAATCAAGCGGCAGCGGGTTTGTCGAGTTTTAGTTCAGTACAGATATCGTGGATCAACTTACTTAACTGTTTATCAACATTTATCTCAGAGGCTATTTTGTTACAGCTGTAAATCACCGTGCTGTGGTCCCTGCCCCCGAAAAACTTGCCGATCTCGCTCAGCCTGTAGCCGGCATGCTCGCGCAGGATGTACATGGCTATCTGGCGGGCCTGAGTATTGTTTCTTTGCCTGCCTTTACTTGTTAAGTCCCGTGGGGAAAGCTCAAAACGCCCGGCAACAGCATCCAGCACCGCACCGGGAGAAGTACCGTTGCCGTTCTGCGCTTCCACGTCCATTATCGCCTCCAGTGATTGCCGGGCTATTTCAAGATCAGGCTCTCTTTTATGCAGCTTGGCATAGCTGGCCACCCGGTTTAATCCCCCTTCCAGCTCTCTGATATTCCTGTGGCAGTGTGTGGCGATGAAATGCAGTACCTCGGCAGGGACTGTCATTTTGGCGTTTTCAGCTCTGCTGCCGAGGAAGGACAAGCGTGTTTCATATTCCGGTGCTTTTATATCAGCCATCAGCCCGCATTCCAGCCGCGAGCACAGCTTCTCAGCCAGAGAAGTAATTGCTCGTGGTGCGCTGTCACAGGTGATCACGATTTGGCAGTCGTTATCATACAGCTCGTTAAATAGATGGAAAAAATACTGCTGTGTCTGCTTTTTGCCGTCAAAAAACTGAAAATCATCCAGCAGCAGTACGTCCGCATTCCTGTACTTCTCGCTGAGCTCGTCCGTTTCATGATTCTTGATCGCCTTGATGAATTCGCTTGTCATCTGCTCTGCAGAGGCGCAGATGACATTCCTGCTGTTCCTTATCTTATTGCCGACGGCATGCAGCAGGTGCGTTTTACCCAGCCCCGTATCTCCGTAGACGAATAAAGGATTATGCACATGCCCGGGGTCGCTGGCTACTTCGCAGGCAGCCTGATATGCCAGGCGGTTGGAATCCCCTGTGACGAAGTTGGCAAAGGTAAACCTGGGATTAAGGCTGTAGGTACGGCTCCGTGGCGCGCTCTTAACGCTCACACCACCATCGTATTGACCGGCGGTAACCGGCACCTGGCTGGCTTTATTCAAGACGGTAAACTGCACCTCTACCAGCTCGCCGACAATCTTAGCCAGCGTATTTTTAATCAGGGAAAGCAGCCTGCTCTGCAGCCATTCTGCTGCAAAGGTATTGGAAGTGCCGATAACAAAAAGATCATCAGTCTGGCTGATGCCTTTTGTATCTTTTAACCAGGTTTCGTAATTTGGCTTACTGACCTGGACCTGCAATTCTCCCAACACCGCTTCCCAGATCTCTTTCGGTTCTTTCATCAGGCAATTCCTCTAAGACAAAATATTTCGCTCCGCAACCCAAAAAAGAGACAAAGACCCCCCACAAGGAAAAAATTAGCTCCTTTAAAAACATAAAACGGATTAATTGAGGATTGGTTTAAAGGATTATGTTAATTCCGTGTTCACCCACCCCACGGGTATAAAGAATAACATGCCCGATGTCTGGGGTGTCAAGGGGTTTTTTGACATAAAACATGTTTTAATGAAAAAATACTTTATTATGAAAAATAAACTGATATTTATGGGCACTCCCGAATTTGCCGTGCCCTGCCTGGAGGCATTAATAGATTACAACGATATTCAAATTGTAGCAGTATACACTCAGCCGGATAAAGAGGCCGGCAGAGGCAGGCAGCTCACAGCTTCGCCGGTGAAGTTGCTGGCGCAAACACATAACCTGCCTCTGCTGCAGCCCGATTCGCTGAAAAATTCTGCCTCCCTGGAGGCCTTGCAGGCCCTGCATCCCGATATAATAGTCGTAGCAGCATACGGGAAAATCATTCCTGTGGAGATATTGGCCGTTCCGCCTTATGGCTATCTCAATCTGCACCCCTCGCTGCTGCCCAGGTATAGAGGGGCCACGCCTATACCTGCTGCCATATTAAACGGGGACGGGGCTAGCGGTGTCAGCATCATACTGCTGGACCCCGGCATGGATAGCGGTCCTATACTCAAACAGAGAAAAGAGCCTGTCCGCGATGATGATACCGCCGATAGCCTGGGAACGAGATTAGCGCAAATTGCGGCGGACCTGCTCATGGAGGTTTTGCCGCTGTGGCTGAAGGGGAAGATACAGCCCCGGCCGCAGGACGACAGCAGGGCCACTTACACCAGACCAATACAGAAGGAAGATGGCAGGATAGACTGGAACCAGGATGCGCTGCTCATCTGGCGCAAGGTCAGGGCTTATGCGCCCTGGCCCGGCTGCTTTTCCTCCTGGAGAGGCAAGAACCTCAAAATTACCCGCGCAGTCCCTCTTGATCATGTGGGGGCCGCAGTCCCGGGCAGCGTCATAACCTTGAAGGGCATGGGAGGGGTTTCTGCGGGAGTAGTCTGCGGCAAAGGTGTGCTGGGGCTGCTGCAGCTGCAGCTTGAGGGAAAGCGCGAGATGGGTGCTGAGGAGTTTGTCAATGGGCACAGGAATTTTGTAGGCAGCCGGCTGCTTTGACTTCAGCACTAGCTTAAATTAGAATAAAATTCGATCCCCATGATTGAGTCAGAATGAGGTGAATTCATGTTCTTTTTTGACCCGATGTATTTTTTGTTTATGATACCGCCTTTGATCTTCATGTTTTATGCTCAGGCTAAGGTGAACTCCACCTTTAAGAAATACTCGCAGGTGGCCTCTTCCAGCCGCATCACCGGTGTTGAGGCGGCACAGCGGCTGCTCAAGGCTAACGGGCTGAACAATGTCAGGGTGGAAAACGTCAAGGGCAAGCTTTCAGACCATTATGACCCGAGCAAGAAGGTGCTCAGGCTGTCGCCTGACGTGGGCAACAGCTACTCCGTGGCTGCACTGGGGGTAGTGGCTCATGAGGTCGGGCATGCGATGCAGGACAAGGAGGGTTATGCCTTTATGAAGTTCCGCAGCGCCTTGGTGCCGGCTGCCAATATCGGCAGCAAACTCGGCTATATTTTCGTCATATTGGGCCTCATCCTGTATGCATTGATCCAGTTTGATTTCGGCTTGACTGTAGCCTATATCGGCGTCTTCCTCTTCTCGCTGGCTGTTATCTTCAGTTTGGTCACCCTGCCTGTTGAGTTCAATGCCAGCAAGCGTGCCCGGGCCATGCTGCGGAGCAGCGGCCTGCTATCGACGACTGAAGCTGGAGGCGCAAGCGCTGTACTCTCCGCAGCTGCCCTCACCTATGTAGCCGCCACGCTGCAGGCGCTGGCCCAGCTGTTCTATTTTATCTTCATGCTCATGGGGGCACGCAGGCGTTAAACTTTCATTTTCGTCGGCTTTAAAGACTTGCTCTATATAGTTACTGAACCTGTTTATTGCGGAGGTATGCATGCATATAGTCGATCTGGATAAGGTGCCAAAAGTCAAAGTAGAGATGCAGGGCGCAGCGGGTGTTCTTAAGCAGCTGCCCATAGGCAGCGCCCACGGGTCACCGCATTTCTCTTTTCGAGTGTTTAACATGGAACCCGGTGGATATACCCCTTACCATGAGCATGTGGCAGAGCATGTCAACTATATCATTGAAGGACAGGGTGCCTTGGTTGACCAGAATGGCATGGAACACAGCCTCAAGGCGGGAGATTTTGCCCTGGTGCTGCCCCATGAAAAGCATCAGTACAAGAATAAATCTGGGGACAAGCCCTTTGTTATGATCTGTGCCGTACCCAAAGAATACGAATAGGCTGCAAATTATATCTGCGACATTTATTCGTCATCACCGGCCATCTTTTCCCATCATCACATATTTTTTCAACTGTCATCACGAGCGCAGCGTGGTGATCTCATCCGTCCCTGTGGGATGGCCGTGTCGCTTCGCCCCTACTCCAATACTAATTGGATATTGCTAATGAAAAACAGTTGCTCGCCATTATGCAAACTGCGCATATCCTAATGTTTGAGCACCTTGCTGAGGAACAGCTTGGTGCGCTCGTGTGTGGGATGGGAAAAGATAACGTCCGGCTTCCCCTCTTCTATGATCTGACCCTCATCCATGAAGATCACCCTGTCCGCCGCGGCGCGGGCAAAGCCCATCTCGTGGGAAACCACCACCATGGTCATGCCTTCCTGCGCCAGTGCCAGCATCACGTCCAGCACCTCCTTGATCATCTCGGGGTCCAGGGCGCTGGTGGGCTCGTCGAAGAGCATGATCTTGGGGCTCATCGCCAGGGCGCGCGTAATGGCAACGCGCTGCTGCTGCCCTCCTGAAAGCTGAGAGGGATAGGCATCCGCCTTGTCCGGTATGCCCACTTTTTTCAGCAGGTTGGCGGCAACCTGATTGCATTCCTCTACTTTGCGACGGCGTACCACTTTCTGCGCCAGGCAGATATTATCCATCACCTTCAAATGCAGAAACAGGTTGAAGGACTGGAAGACCATGCCGATTTCCTGCCGTACCAGGTTGATATTCTCCGCCGTATCCAGCGTGATGCCGTCAACAATAATCCTGCCTTGCTCATACTGCTCCAGCCGGTTGATGCAGCGCAGCAGCGTGGACTTGCCCGATCCTGAAGGCCCTACGATGATGACCACCTCGCCCTTATTGATGGAGAGGCTGATGCCGCACAGTGCATGCACCTTGCCGAAATACTTGTGTACATCCTGGATGACTATGATGGGTTCAGGTGAATCGCTCATTTTTCAAACTTCGTCCTTTTTTCTATGAAGGAAACGATCCTGGCGGAGAACAGTGTCAGAACCAAATAAAGCAGAGCCACCAGCGACCACACTTCTATGGGGTTGAAATGCGT
>CAZTHJ010000101.1:0-5062 GCA_964613565.1 uncultured Dehalococcoidales bacterium
GGCGGAGAGCTTCGATGATGGCCTCGATTTTCGCCTGGGACATGCCGTCCACGGTCTCCCTCGTGGAACCGGGGGTCATGGCACCATCATTGCGGTAAATCTTGCCGTATGCAGCAAGGTACAGGCCCGGCTGAATATTATCAATACCTGCAGAATAATCCGCGAGTGGATGACTATGCCGAATTTCGCTCCGCCGGCGAAAAGTTACAGGCAGCGTGGCAGTATTGGCCAGCACCACAAAAAGATGGCGTGCTCAGCCCCTCCGATTATAATGAAGGAGTAAAACAGTATTACTTGTACGCGCAATGGCTGCTGGAAAGCCAGCTCAAAGCGCTGACAGAAAAGGCCAGGAAAAGGGACATGCGCCTTTATTTTGACCTGCCGCTGGGAGTCAGCCCGCAGAGCTATGATGTCTGGCGCGAAAGAGAGTCTTTCGTAAGCGGCATATCGGCTGGGGCACCACCTGACGGCTTTTTTACCAGGGGACAACAATGGGAACTGTCCCCACTGCACCCACAGGGTTTACGCAGGCAGGGCTATAAATATTATATCGAATGCCTGCGCCATAACTTCAAATATGCGGGCATACTGCGTATAGACCATATCATGTCTTTTCATCGACTTTATGTAATTCCAGAGGGTTTTGAAGCTACGCAAGGGGCCTATATCCGTTACCCCTGTGATGAGTTTTATGCTATAGTCACACTGGAATCAAGTCGTGCTTCCTGCCTGGTGCTGGGTGAGGACCTGGGCACTGTTCCGACAGAGGTGAGAAAAATGATGCAGCGCCATCAACTCTACCGCCATTACGTCGTGCAGTATGAAATTGCACCCACTACCCCACCCCTGCCAGACGTTCCACAGAAGGTGATAGCCAGTATCAATACCCACGACATGCCCACCTTTACTTCTTTCTGGCAGGGCAATGATGTACAGGAGAGATATAATAGGGGACTTCTTGATAATGAGGGTGTTGCCATCGAGATTAAAAACCGACAGCTTATAAGAGATAAGGTCATTAATTATTTAAGCGGGAAAGGTTTTATTAATTCGAGGAGCCCTGGTACCCATGAAGTTCTGCGCGGTTTGCTGGCTTTTCTCAGTTCCAGCAGGGCATGGGCAGTTATGGTAAACCTGGAAGACCTCTGGGGCGAAACGCAAGCGCAGAATGTGCCGGGCACCCTGGATGAGAAGCTAAATTACTGCCGCATGCTGCGATATATATTTGAAGAGTTTACTAACATGCCACAGGTAGTAGAGGCCTTGCAGGATGTCAGCGACAAACGCAGAGGGGGCAATGTATGACAGCCAGAAAAGAACGTAAAACCGGTGAGCGCAGGTCAGCGAAATCAAACGAGGGGAAGGAACATATCTTGCTGACAGCGGATGATCTTTTTCTCTTCAATGAGGGTAGTAATCTCCGCCTCTATGAAAAGCTGGGAGCTCATCCCATAACCATGGATGGTGTTCAGGGCACTCACTTCGCAGTCTGGGCTCCCAATGCAGTGAAGGCATACGTCAGCGGCAGCTTCAATGACTGGAACCCTACCAACCACCCCATGGAAGCACAGCAGCAGTCCGGAATCTGGCATAAATTTATACCCGGTGTAGGTACCGGGGCACTGTATAAATACCACCTTGTTTCCAAATACGATGGCTACGAGGTAAACAAGACTGATCCGTTTTCCTTCTTTAACGAAATACCGCCCAAGAGTGCATCTATTGTCTGGGATCTGGATTATAAATGGGAAGACTCGCAGTGGATGCAGGCACGGCACGAATACAATTCCTTGAAAAAACCGTTAGCCATATATGAAGTGCACCTGGGCTCCTGGCAGCGCGTCACAGAGGAGGGCAACCGCTCGCTCTCCTACCGGGAACTGGCTCCCAGGCTTGCAGAACATGTAAAAAACTATGGCTTTACGCATGTGGAGCTATTGCCCATCATGGACCATCCTTTTTTCGGATCCTGGGGTTACCAGGTCACCGGCTACTTTGCACCCTCCGGTTATTATGGGACTCCACAGGATTTTATGTTTTTTGTTGATTACCTGCACCGCCAGGGCATCGGGGTTATACTGGACTGGGTCCCCTCCCACTTCCCCACCGATGAACACGGGCTGAGTTTTTTCGATGGCACCCACCTCTATGAGCACAGCGATCCCAGGAAAGGCTTTCACCCCGACTGGAGCAGTTTCATCTTCAACTACGGCCGGCACGAGGTACAGAGCTTCCTGCTGAGCAATGCCCTCTTCTGGCTGGACAAATATCATGCCGATGGCCTGCGTGTTGATGCCGTTGCATCTATGCTGTACCTGGATTATTCAAGGAAAGAGGGCGAGTGGATTCCCAACCAGTACGGCGGGCGGGAGAATATCGAAGCCATCGAATTTTTACGTCGTTTAAATCAAGAGGTCTATCAATACTATCCGGACGTACAAACAATCGCGGAAGAGTCAACAGCCTGGCCTATGGTCTCCCGTCCAACTTACCTGGGAGGATTGGGCTTTGGCATGAAATGGGACATGGGCTGGATGCATGACATGCTGTTATATATGTCCAGAGATCCCATACATAGAAAGTATCACCACGAGAAGCTGACTTTTCGCATGCTGTATGCCTTCACAGAAAATTTTGTGCTCTCGCTTTCGCACGATGAAGTGGTACATGGCAAGGGCTCACTTATCGGTAAGATGCCCGGGGATGACTGGCAGAAATTTGCCAATCTCAGGCTACTCTATTGCTATATGTTCACTCAGCCAGGGAAAAAACTGCTCTTTATGGGGGACGAATTCGGGCAGTGGAGCGAATGGAACCATGATGGAAGCCTGGACTGGCATTTAACCCGTTATGCACCACATAGCGGTATGCAGAAATTGCTCCAGAGCCTTATCGGGCTGTACCGTACAGAGCCCGCCTTATATGAACATGATTTCGATGCGGCCGGCTTCGAATGGGTGGACTGTAATGACTCTGAAAACAGCGTTATCTCATACATGCGCAAAGACCCAAACGGGGATGACCCCATACTGGTGGTCTGCAACTTTACTCCGGTGGTGCGCAATAATTTCCGCTTCGGTGTCCCCAGCGCAGGGTTCTGGAAAGAAATTCTCAATAGCGATGCCGTAGAATATTACGGGAGTGGACAGGGCAATATGGGAGGTGCAGATGCCTATCCCATCCCATTTCACGGCAGACCCTATTCCATCAATCTGACATTACCTCCCCTGGGTGCATTAATTTTAAAGAGGTAAACCAGCAGCCATGAATTCAGCCAGCAGTCTGGGAGCTAACTACATCGGCAACGGGGTTTGCCGCTTTCGTGTATGGGCACCGCGTGCCCGGGAAGTAGCAGTCCATATAAAAGCTCCTCGTGAACGCATGTTAGCCATGCAAAGGGAAGAAAACGGTTATTTCAACTTAGCCGCGCAGGGGGTGGAGCCCGGTACACCCTACCAATACAGGCTGGACAGTGCAAAGGAGAGGCCAGATCCAGCTTCCCGCAGCCAGCCGCAGGGTGTGCACGGGCCATCACAGGTAATAGACCTCAGCTTTAACTGGGAAGACCAGAACTGGCAGGGTTTGCCGCTGCAGAATTATATAATTTACGAGCTGCACACCGGCACATATACCCAAGAAGGTACGTTTAGCGCTATCATCCCGCACCTGCAGGAGCTCAGGGACACGGGAATCAGCGCCATAGAGCTTATGCCCGTAGCCCAGTTCCCCGGCACGCGCAACTGGGGATATGACGGCGTTTCTCCCTTCGCCGTACAGGATTCCTATGGAGGAGCCAGAGGCCTGCAGGAGCTGGTCAATGCCTGCCATAAAAACGGCCTGGCCGTTGTGCTCGATGTGGTCTATAACCATCTCGGCCCGGAAGGCAATTACCTGCGGGATTTCGCCTATTACTTTACCGACCGTTACTGCACACCATGGGGCGAAGCGGTCAACTTTGACGGCGAATACAGCGATGAAGTGCGCCGCTTCTTCATTGAAAACGCGCTGTACTGGATTACCCATTTTCATATTGATGTCCTGCGCCTGGATGCGATTCACGCCATCATGGATAATTCGCCGCTTCCGTTCGTAGCAGAACTTGCAGAGGCTGTGCATGATCAATCCAGGGAACTTAAACGAAAGGTTTATGTGATGGCCGAGAGTCATCTTAACGATGCCCGATTGATACGTTCCGGTAATAGCGACGGCTGGGATGTGGATGCACAGTGGAGCGACGATTTTCACCATGCCTTGCATGCAGCTCTGACCGGTGAAAAGGGCGGATACTATGAGGATTTCGCCTCCTTTGAACTCCTGGCAAAAACCTACCGTGAGGGATATGCCTATACAGGTGAGTATGCTCCGTTCTGGAAGCGTAAGCGCGGCAGTCCCACGCAAGGCCTGTCGGGGGAACGCTTCGTTGTCTTCTCCCAGAATCATGACCAGGTGGGTAATCGCATTTTCGGCGAACGACTGAGCAAACTCACTAACTTCGAAGGCCTCAAGCTGGCTGCCGGGGCAGTCCTGCTTTCTCCCTATATACCTTTGCTCTTCATGGGAGAGGAATATGGAGAAACAGCACCCTTCCCCTATTTTATCAGCCACTCAGAAGCAGAGCTGATCCAGGCTGTCAGGGAAGGAAGAAGAGCTGAGTTTGTCTCCTTTAACTGGCTACAGGAGCCTCCTGACCCCCAGGATGAGGCTACTTATAAGCTTGCCAGGCTGGACCACAGTCTTAAAACTAAAGGCCAGCATCGCATATTGCTGGATTATTACAGGGAACTGATCCGCTTGAGAAAAAATACGCCCGCGCTGTCAAATTTAAACAGGGATAGCATGGAGGTCAACATTCAAAATAGTAGCGTATTGCTGGTGCGCCGCTGGCATCAAGGCCAGCAAATATTCTTCATACTTAATTTCGGGCGGGAAAATGCCCTCATTGCCACATCTCTGCCGGGAAAGCAATGGCTCAGAGTCATGGACTCGGCAGATGAAAATTGGGGCGGCCCCGGCAGCATTTCTCCGCAATATATTCAGGGGTCCATGGCTTCGTTGAGTATCA
>CAZTHJ010000102.1:0-5040 GCA_964613565.1 uncultured Dehalococcoidales bacterium
TCCCTTGACAGTCTTTTTCTAGATGAATCCGGCGTAGAAGCTTTTAAGACCAAATTCTACGAGTTCGAGGGCTGGGACAGTAGCACCGGCTGGCCCGGCAGGAACACACTGGAAGACCTGAACCTCAAAAATGTAGCTGATGAGCTCCAGAAAAGAGGCAGGTTGGGCTCTAGCGGAACATATACCGGTAAGTAAAGGTACTTTCACTACCATTAAATCCGGTTATGCATTTGAATCTTTACTTGTACTCGTAGAAGCCTTTACCCGTCTTGCGTCCCAGCCAGCCGGCAGCTACCATTTTCTGCAGCAGTACCGGTGGGGCATACACCTGCTCGTTCAGCTTGGCATGCAGGTCGCAGGCGATATAATACAGGGTATCAATACCCGCCAGGTCCGCCAGCTCCAGCGGCCCGATGGGATGGTTTAAACCCAGCCTCACGGCGCTGTCAATATCCTCTTTGGAAGCAATCCCACCCTCCAGCATGCGGATGGCAATCAGATCAAAGGCAATGGAAAGCCGGTTAACGATAAAGCCGGGCGTATCCCTGACCACCACCGTCGTTTTGCCTATGGTCTTGCCGAAAGCTCTGCAGGCCTCCACCGTTTCATCGCTGGTGATAAGCGTCCGCACGATCTCCAGCAGCTTCATTACCTGCACAGGGTTGAAGAAATGCAGTCCCAGCACCTTCTCCGTCCGTTTGGTAACGCTGGCTATTTCGATTACCGAGAGCACGGAGGTATTGGTTGCCAGGATGGCATGTTGCGGGCAGACCGCATCCAGCTTTTTAAAGACATCCTTTTTGGTTTCACTATTTTCTACAACGGCCTCAATTACCAGGTCGCATGTGGAAAAATCGTCCATATTGATCGTCCCCTTGATGCGACCCAGTATAATATCCTTATCCTGCGCCGAAATCCTGCCCTTTTCCACATCCTTGCCCAGCCTGTTATTGATATTCGTCAGGCCTTTTTGCAGCAGGGCCTCATTGATTTCTGCCAGCAGGACGCTATAACCTGCCTGGGCACAGACCTGGGCAATGCCCGCGCCCATAATGCCGGCGCCCACTACTCCAACCTGTTTAATTTCCATTACACACCTTCCAGACCGATAATATTTACGCTGCAGACATTGCGCGGCGGCTGTCCTCCCAGGTTATGCGTCAGTCCCAGCCTGGGGTTCTTGATCTGCCTGTCGCCGGCCTTGCCCTGCAGCTGCTTATACATCTCATACAGCATGCGTAATCCCGAGGCGCCGATAGGATGGCCGAAACATTTGAGGCCACCGTCCGGCTGACAGGGTATTTTGCCATTCAGCTCATAAAAGCCGGCGTCAATGTCTTCCTTTGCCCTTCCACGGGGAGAAAGCAGCAGGTCCTCATAGGTAACCATCTCGGTGATGGAGAAGCAGTCATGCACCTCTATCATATTGATCTCTTGGCGCGGGTTTTTCACGCCCGCCTCCTCATAAGCCCGAGTGGCAGCGCGCAGGGTTGATTCCACATGCGTGTAGTCATAGTCCTTATGAAGCAGGCCGGCGCCTGATTCGGCAGCGATCTGCAGTGCCTTGACATAGATGGGATCCTTGCGGTACTGCCTGGCCTTGTCCGCGCGCACCACAATGGCCGCCGCCGCGCCGTCGCTGACGCCGCAGCAGTCCAGCAGGCCCAGCGGCCAGGTAATCAGGGGGGCGTTCATTACGTCATCAATGGTGATCTCGCGGCGCAGGTGCGCCTTGGGATTCATGGAACCGTTATGATGGCTTTTCACGGAGATCCTGGCCAGCGTCCTTTTGCCCTCCTCCACACTCAGGCCGTAGCGCTCAAAATACCTCACCGCCATCTGGGCAAACATGCCCGGGTTGGTATTGCTCCAGCTCGGCATGATGACACGACCCTTGGTGCCGAAGATCATTAATTCATTGGCATCCGGCAATCCGCCATAACCGATGTCCTTGACCTTCTCCACGCCCAGCGCCAGGGCAATATCCACAGCGCCGGAAGCCACCGCATAGCAGGCACCGCGAAATGCCTCTGAACCGCTGGCACACATATTTTCCACATGCGTTACCGGAATAAATTGCAGCTTGAGGGTTTCAGCCAGCGGCAAAGCGCTGGTTCCCACATTTACCTGTATGAGCTGGTTTCCCTGCCAGGCAGCCTGTATGTCCTTCTTCTCGATGCCTGCATCCTCCAGCGCTTCCTTAAATGCGTCCACGATGAGGTCTTCAGCGCCCATATCCCAGCGCTCGCCGAAGCGGGTGCAGCCCATTCCTATAATAGCGACTTTATCTTTTATGCCTTCAGACATGTTTCACCTCGTTCTTTTTTATCTTGCCGGCCTGGCTTTCCAGAAATAGCCCACCACGCTGCGCAGCTCGTCAACGTATTTGCGGCGCAGCACCATCTCCAGCGGCATGCCCGTTTTTACCGTGCCCATCTCGCAATCGGTAAGGTCGAATGGGAACCTGCCGCCAACTTCGAACTCCACCATGCCATAGATCAACGGCGGGTTGATACACCTGGAGGCATGGTCCTCGGTAAAGCTGAATAGTACAGCTTTTTTATCCGCAAAGCCGAAGCCCTCCATCTCGTCAATAGCCCCGCAGGATGGATTGACACATACCCTCTGCGGCGGGTACTGCGGCGTGCCACAGCGCTTGCACTTGCTGCCCTGCAGGGCCAGGATAGCCCTGCGCTCCCTCCAGGCCATGGGCAGCTGCGTCCGCGGTACATCGTCATCAAATCCGGCCATGGGAATTATGCCGCGGAAAATGAGATATTTTTCATAGCTGTTTAAGCTTTGTTTGGTCTCAATAGCCTTCTTCAAACGGGAACGGTCCTTAACCCTGGTGATCTCTTCGGTAACCTTAAAATATAGCGCTTCCGCCCCACTGCCATAACCCACGAGCAGTATATTGTCACCGGGCTTGGCTTCCTCCAGCATGGCTACCAGCAGAATCATGGGCGAAGCTGTGCCCGTCTCCCCCACGCTGGCCAGCAGATGCGTCTGGACCTGCTCCTGCGTAAAACCAAGCCTCTTGCCGATGGCCGCATGTTCCCTGGCATTGGTACAGGGGAATGCCACCTTAGCAAAGTCTTTGGCCTCCAATTTGTATTTCTTCAGCAGGCCTGCGATCGCCTGCGGTATCATCTTGGAGAAGCCCTCTTCACGGATAAACCTCTCTTCTGTTGAACGTACAAATTTATCCTGTGGTAGCCTGCGGTAATCGGGGAAATCATAGGCAGCCACATATTGACCCGCCAGATGTGCAATCACACCTTCCATGCCCAGCATGAAGGAAGCTGAGCCATCCCCCAGTGTCATCTCCTCATTGCTGCCCGGCTTGCCCAGCCGGCTCTCCGCAGCGCACACCAGCACCTTATCAGTTCCGGCAGAAACCATCTCACAGGCGGACATCAGTGCTGTGGTACCTGCCCTCAGCGAGTTGGAAATATCCGCTGTCCTTATCTCCGCACCCAGGTTCAGCGCAGTGGAGATAATGCTTGCGCTTTCCCTCTCCCTGTAGGGGGCCGTGGTAGAGGCAAACAACAGTCCCTGGACGCCACCACCCTGTCCGCTACTCTTCAGGCAGTCCCTGGCGGCAGACACAGCCATGGTCAGGCTGTCCTCATCGTAATTAGCTACCGTCTTCTCGCCAGGCTGTGAACCGCCGCTGAGCGCGCCCAGAGCAGTGGAGATGGCCTTGCGGCTGAGACGATACCATGGCAAATAAATACCATATGCAGTAATGCCCACATTTGTCATAGCTTAACTCCTCTTCTTAATTATAACCTTCCGCCCGCCGAGCGGGTAAAAGGCTTAATAGCTCTTGCTGGGAAATTCCGGCAGCTGGGAGTAAATCTCATGCTGCGTACCGTCATTAATCCTGGCGGCGCGCTTGGCAGCAGCCTTATACCTCTCAAAGTCAGCTCCCGCAAAGATAGACAGCTTCTGCGCGGCCAGCGATCCCTCGGCATGTATGGTCAAGACGTCCTCATAGCTCGAGGTAAGGTCCTTAACCAGCTTAACTGCCCTCAGCCTGTGCTCCGTAGGGATGCCATCCTTGCCGCCGAAATACTTCTCCATGAGGTCATGCGTCTCAGGGTTAAAGTAGTCCTTGGCCGAAGGCACCGTTGCTACAATGCCTCCCGCGATATCCTGTATATACTTGGTGGCCTGATGCCAGTTATCGGCAAAGTACAGCTTGCAGATATTAGCAATCATGGGATTGGGATAGACCAGGTCTGAATCAGACTCCGTGATGCAGTGCTCACAGGCAGCACGGCCCAGTATCTCCACAGCTTCCGTGTACTGGATCAGCCAGGTAAGCTTGTCCACCACATGCGAGGCCTTTTCAATGCCATTGTATTCCGCCATTAACAGCGCAGCACCCGTCAGCACCTCCAGCTCGGCAGCTTTATATGTCTCTGCACTCAGGCGGTGGAAATTGCCAAACATATAGGCGATATCGCCGGCCAAGGGCCATTCCTTCTTCATAAAAATGCGCTCATTGGGCACAAATACATCATCGAATATAATCGTGGCATCGTTGATAAACACGCTGGCGGAGATGGGATAATCAAAGAAATTGCCCGGCTCCCTGGCCTCGGCCTCTGTGGAAATAAAGGTAATGCCCTTGGTATTGGCAGGAATGCCGAAGGAAACGGCATAGTCCTTATCATCTTCACGCATAGCCCTGCAGGGTACCACGATCATCTCGTTGGAGCACGGCGACTGGCTGATATGCGTCTTGGCGCCCCTGACCACAATGCCATCCTTCTTCTCTTCCACGATCCTGACATAGAAGTCCTTATGCTGCTTCTGCTTGGAGGGGTGCAGGCTCCTGTCGCCCTTGACATCCGTCATGGCCAGCGCCAGCGTGAGGTCGTTTTTCTGCAGGTGTCGGCGGAAGTTATCCACATTCCTGGCATAGCTGGTGCCATATTTCTTGTCAATTCTCTGTGAAACCACTGTAACCGCATTCAGGCCATCCTTGCCCACGAATTTGGCCCCGGAAGGCTTGCCGTAGCTGACCCTGGC
>CAZTHJ010000103.1:0-5036 GCA_964613565.1 uncultured Dehalococcoidales bacterium
TGAGCAACGGCTTGGGGCCGATTCTTTCGGCGCACACCCATTGGCCGGTGGTTTCGATTCCGGCTACGGTCAAAACTTTTCCGGGCGACGCCTGGAGCAGCCTCCGCATGCCTTCCGACATGCCGATGGGGACAATTGAAACCTCGGCAATCACATTGTTCTTCAAGGGACCCCCCGTTGCATGTACCATTCAAGTATACCCCAAGTTATTTCAGATTAACAGAAGCATGTATCTGCCCGTAATACCCACACCAAATCCAAATGTGCTAAAATCAGTTTAAGTCTTATGAAAGCAACTGAAAACAAGATAGGCTATTTCATAAGGAATATGGAGGAAAGGGATATTCCCCAGGTCCTCGAAGTGGATCACGAGGCTTTCCCCACACAATGGCCATATCCCACATATTCCTCCTTCAAGCAGGAGCTGCGCAACAGGCTGGCGCATTATGTCGTCGTCTGCAAAGCGAATAATTTCAACCATAGCGATACCAGCGTGAACTGTGTACCAAAAACTGATAACAGGAATTTTATCAGCAGATTATTTAATCTGAAAAATAATACGCAGCGGGACACAGCAGAAACACTCCTGCCGCCCGCACAGGAACTCATCATCGGGATGGCAGGCTTCTGGTTGATGGTAGGTGAGGCACATATCATCACAATCGCCTTAAGAAATTCGTTCAGGAACATGGGCATCGGAGAGAAAATGCTAATATCAATTATCGACCGGGCTATAGAGATGAACGCCGATATTGTGACACTGGAGGTACGCGTTTCAAACACGCAGGCCAGGGAGCTTTATAAAAAATACGGCCTCATCGATACAGGCATGAGGCCGAAATATTATTCTGATAACGGTGAAAACGCCATTATTATGAGCACGCAAAACATCACAGGCCCCGATTACAGTTTAAAATTACGCCGCCTCAAGGAAGCACACAGGGACAGGTGGGGCATATAGCCTGCATCAAATATTCGGAGGGTTTACATGGGTGAGATTAAAAGCGCCTGGGAAAAGGCAATGGAAAAAGCAGAGCAGCTGGGCAAGCCAACACAGGAGGAAATGCAGAAGCTGGAGCATATACCCACCGGCAACGGCCTGGCCGGCAAATATTTGTACGATGAGAAGTACGATCTGGATAAGGAATTAACCAAATATAAGGGAAGCGGCATCAGGGAGTATATTGTCATGGGAGTCATGGAAATCCTGCTGAGAAATATCTCTCTGCCGCATGATGAAAGGGGTAAATACCTGACAGAAAGAGCACTGCAGGGCATTCGCCTGGTCAAAGATAATAAGAAAGGGATGGATGTTATCATCGACCAGATCAAAAATCTGATGAACTATTATGAGCAGGCCAGACAGCATAATTTCACTCAGTTTAAACAGAGCTTTGAAACTAAAATTAAGGAATCAGGTATAATGATGCAGCAGACAGCGCAATCCACTGCCAATATGGAAATGCAGATACAGCAGCAATTTCAGGATGAGTGGAGACGGGCCAGCCGCGATCTTGATACTCAATATGATAAGGCTCTGGAAGAGCAGAAGCAGCAAATACTGAAATTAAATTGAAGAGGGAGCAATAAAGGACAATAACATGTATCAGGAAAAACAATGGGGTACGGCTATCGCCCTTGTTCTCGCAGTTCTGGCCCTCTGTGCCGGCTCAACCTACCTGGGCTATTCCTTTAACCAGTATCAGGTGCAAAGCGACCAGCAGGGCTATAACTTCAACCTGGGCATAGCAGAAGGTGAAAAAATAGGCCATGAAAAGGGATTCCAGGAGGGTTATACCGCGGGACTCAAAGAGCAGCCGGGTTTCGTGCTGAATGATCCTACCTATGAGGAGATGAAAAGTTTCCTGGCGGCCGATAATACCAGCAGCAAGGCTTATAATGAGGATAAATATATATGTACGGATTTTACTACCGAAGTAAATAATAATGCTGAAGAACAAGGCATACACTGTGCTACGGTATATATTATTTACCCCGAGACAGGACATTCCATTATAGCCTTTGATACCACGGACAGGGGCATGATTTTTATCGAGCCCCAATATGACAAAGAAATTAAACTCACCATAGGCAGCAGCTATTCCGCCAGCAACGGGTTCATTAAGCCGTCGGACCTGGACGACACTATCGTCAGATATCTGATCATGTGGTAATATATATATCTGCTATACGCAGGCAATATTTTTAGTACGGAGTTATTATGTGGGGACCTTATGACGCTTATGTATTAATCGGTGTTGTCATTTTGATGCTGGTGACACTGATATTTTTGCCCAGGTGGATGATCATGAATGCCATGAAAAAGGTGATAAAAACACTTATAAAGCACGATGCGCAGTCACCTAAAGCCGCCAAATTTGCCGAAGAAATGGGCATCAGGCCTCAGAGTATGTGGGACCGCATGTTCAAAATCAGAGATTACAGGCCGCAGGCTTTCCAGCTCCTGGTCCAGAATGGCATCATAGTGCAGACACCCGAGGGCAAATGTTATCTTGACACGGATAAGCTGAGCCAGAGTAAACTCAGAGACGTCAAGCTGATGTAGCATCCCTTACACCCGTACCACACCGACTCCCTCATATGTTATTGACCATTCTTTTGAGCAAATCCTTGATATCCTGACTGACCCTTTCCTCTCCACCCTGAATTCTCTTCTCCCTGCACAGTTTTGCATAGCAGGGCGCACACAGGATCCTGCCTTTCCACTGCACCTTGCAGGAATCGCAGACCAATTTATGGCAGTTTACACAGCCTCCGCAAGCATAAAGATGAGGATGGTAGTAACACATTAACATGATATTGCATTCATGCCTCGTAGGTTTATTGCTCGGCCTCTTATAGTTATTATATACTCCTGTATAAAGCAGGATGTCAAAAGATAGAAAAATCTTAAACAAAGGAGACAGGTGTTATGGCTAATAAAAAGGCGGAACCGCTGGATGAAATCAAGAGTGTCATGATGCTCGCCGATGATGCCCTCAGCCCTGTTCAGATAGGTAATCTGATCCAAAAAAACCTGCGCATGCAGGTAAGCACACCTGTAATAAAATCTACATTGGAAAACAATCCGGCATTGTTTTATAAGCTGGGACGAAAATGGAAGATAAATGTTGGAATTGATTAATCATGGTGCCCCCAAGGGAATTCGAATCCCTGTCGCCAGCTTGAAAGGCTAGTGTCCTAGGCCTCTAGACGATGGGGGCACGCGCTGTGAATCAGGGATATAGAGGCAAAGCCTCCAGTCCCAGTGACTCTTCGAAGCCAAACATTATATTCATATTTTGCACTGCTTGTCCAGCGGCACCCTTGATAAGGTTATCCAGGCAACTCACTATCACCAGCCTGTTTGTCCTCCTGTCAATAGAGGGATAGAGCAGGCACATATTACTGCCCATGGTATGCTTCGTCCCCGGTGGGCTCTGCGTCACCCTGGTAAAGGGCTCGCCAGCATAGTAACTCTGATAGATTTCCTTTAGCTCAACGATACTCAACGCTGCGGTATCCTTTTTCAGATTCGCGTAACAGGTGCTGAGGATACCGCGTGACATGGGAATCAGATGAGGGATAAAAGTTATGGCAGGATGATAACCCCTTTTAAGTAATTTTATCTCCTGGACGATTTCCGGCAAATGTCGGTGGCCTTCAAGGGCATAGGCAAGGACATTCTCTGTCGCTTCGGCGAAATGAGAGGATAGCGCCAGCGTCCTGCCTGCACCCGAAATCCCTGATTTGCTGTCAATAATGATATCCGGCCCAATTAGACCCTGGGAAACCGCAGGTGCCAGCGCCAGTATGGCGCTGGTGGGGTAACAGCCGGGATTGGCTATGATCTGCGCCTTTTTAATTTTGGCGCGATACAGTTCCGGCAGACCGAATACTGCCCCCTGCAATAATTTAGGGGCGGGATGTTTGAACTGATACCACTCTGTATAATCTTTGGGATTTCGTAACCTGAAATCGGCGCTGATATCAATCACGCGGACGCTATTTTTTATCAGCGGCAGAAGCGCCTCAGCACTGGCCTTATGAGGCATGGCGGAAAATGCCAGATGCACATCCTTTAATTCATCGGTGATCTGCAGGTCGATCTCTGCAAGGTGGGGGAAGATGCTACTCAGCTTCTGCCCCAGTGCGCTGCGCCCTGTTACGGATACCAGGTCAACATTTGGGTGCAGATGCAGAATACGCGCCAGCTCCGAGCCCGCGTACCCAGTGACATTGATGATACCAACCCTGATTTTTTTCATTTTTCATTTCCTGTACTAGCATGCCTCACTTATTTCTGATAGATGGCATGTATCATTTATTAGAGTAGCATAAAAAAATGACTTCTGCTTGACGAATATATTTACCGCACAGGTATCCTGGGAGATATGCCGAAACTTGGCGTCCGGAATCTTTAACAAATGCATGATTAAGGCTATGATGACCACCTTATGCGAGACAAGTATAACCGTTTCATCATGCAGACCCCTGATAATAGCATCCACAGCCCTGCCGGCTCTGGCTCTCACCTCCGCCAGGCTTTCCCCGCGGGGGAATTTTACCGCCTGTGGAGATTTTATCCACGCATCATATACTTCTGTATAGATTAACTGCGCTTCCTGCTGTGACAATCCCTGCAGTTCACCAAAATCTATATCGATTATGGCGGGCAGGGAGATAACACTGAGCCCGTGAGGCTGTGCAATGATATTTGCTGTTTCCACTGCCCTGGCAGCAGGGCTGGAGTAAATAAATGAGACAGGCAGCTTGGCCAGCCTTGCGGCTGTGGCATATGCCTGCTTTCTGCCTGTCTCGCTTAATTCTATCTCGGCACGGCCGCGAAATCTTTCAATCTCGTTCCAGGCTGTATTGCCGTGCCTGACAATTATGATGTCAGCCAAGCGGATACCCCGTACAGCCCCCTATTTCTCCAGAACCATGGCCATACCCTGGCCGCCGCCGATGCACATGCTGACCAGACCGGTCTTAAGGTTGCTGCGCTGCATTTCATGCAGTATGGTTACCACAAG
>CAZTHJ010000104.1:0-1806 GCA_964613565.1 uncultured Dehalococcoidales bacterium
ATAGATATCAACCTTGAGCAGCTTGGCCGCAGCCAGGCGATGCTGACCGTCTATTACACGCATCTCGTGGTCAACAACAATAGGGTTAACATGCAGGAGGTTCCTCTTCTGGATCGCCTGGACAAGCTTGTTGACATGCTTGTGATCGACTTCACGGTTAGAGCTGAAGTCCCTGAATATTGAATAGTCTTTTGTGCTTTTCATAAGTACAGGGTTTTACGGGATCTTACTTCCTTGAGTATCGCCCGGGCGAGGAGCAGCCCCAGGCAAACTCCTAAAAATACCCCCCCCCATGCGGCTATGATGATAAGCATCGTGTTCATACATCGGTGTATTTAAGGGTCACCCGCCGCATCTTACCCTGCTCAGCGTCGTAAACATCAACGTATATACCCATGTTCCCGGGCCTGGTGCGGACGGCCTTGTCAAACATATCGACGGCTTCGATAAAGAGAGCTGCCTTACGGTTGCGGGTCTTGGTGCTGCGGAGCTCATCACGGATCTTGCGAAGGCGGAAGACGCTCCCCTGGTCGATCTTGCCTCCCTTGGAGAAGAGAAGCTCCTGGACAAGCTTGCGTATGAATGCCATCTCGGCATTCTGCTCGTCGAAGGTTGCAAAGTACTCATCGAACTTTTCCTTTACCAGGGTGGTATAGGTAGTATCGAATGTCAGGTTATCGGGCTTTGTGACTTTAACCTGGATAGAGCTGTCAAAGGCAGCAATGGTCATCCCATCGTAAGGCACCGTGTCACGCCCCTTTATTTTGGCATTTACCAGCTTGGCGCTGAACACGGCCCCGTGCGCGTCGCGCGTGAGCCTTACAACGTCTTTAAGGAATCTCTCAGCCCGAAGGGCGACATCGGCAATGCGATGGGCATGCTTATCCTCGAGCCTGAGCACCGGGTTGATCGCGTAGGTAGGGACCTCTTTCCCGGCATGGTCCTTCCAGATTTTTCCTGTTTGTTTCATCGTTTAATGGTGTTTATTTATCGTGTAACATTTTCAGAACGATTGATGATGCGGGGCAGGTGAGCCAGGGGAGTGTAGGAAATGATCTTCCCTTCATTAAAGGATTCCTGCCTCCTTTGTGCCAGACGGAACAGCACCCCATGGTACTCGCTTACTTTTTTATCCCAGTCGGGGGACGGGAAATTATCATACAGCCAGCGTTCATAGTCCCTGGCCTGATCACTCAGTTCCTCAATTTGTTTCTTAAGCGGGTGTGACATAGCGGTACATTTTAATATTACTCAGATGCGGGTTTGATTTCAGGATCGCAGCCCCTTCATTGTGCATAAGCCTGCGTATGTCCGAAGAGGGATGTACGTTCATGGTTATTATTTTTTCAAAGAGCATGTCGCGCATCAGTGCCGCGGAGATCTCTTTGTAAGAGTAAGTCTCGATGAACTGGCTCTCGACAAGAGCAAGCTGCTGGTTCCACCAGCGGTGATAGGTGGCCGAGAGCATGAACACCCGGGCGGTATATTCAAGGTAGTCGTGGTAGCGGAACCACTCCTCTGCCAGGTCGTAATGAGCCTCGTCATATTCACCGGGACTCATGTTGCAAACCTTGCATACCCGTGCCCGGGTCCTGATGAGTATCTCGTCCATGGTAGCACGGTACGACGAGGCATAACTGCCATGCGCTGTCCTTATATATTCCCCGGGGTTATTCATCAGTTCATGTCTTTTATCCCGTGCAGGTCGAGGAAGAAGCTATAGGTGAGATCCACCCCGAGCCGATCAGCTTCCTTGAGAGCAAGCTCGAGATAATCGTGAAGCTCTCCATAATTGTTACATATACG
>CAZTHJ010000104.1:1924-2374 GCA_964613565.1 uncultured Dehalococcoidales bacterium
TTGTTAAGCTTAAGCATGTTCTCGATCTTGGCCCCGATCTGGTGGGTGCCTATCAGCACTATAGGGCAAACACCTTCAAGCTGGTCGTACAGGCTCTTGATTACCCCGAAAGCGCTTGTCTTCATGTTCTCGCACTCATCGATAATGATAAGGGGCTTACGTCCCTCGAGCTGGAACATGCTCAGACGGTGAGCAATATTACGGAGCCTGATCACCGGGATGCCCACCGGCTCAAGCCCTATGCTGTTCATTATATCGTCAATAAGGATATGGATGGTGTGCATGGAGCTGATGGTTATGAGGTACGTGTCCTGCGGATTGGTCATCACGTAACGCTTGATCGCGTATGTCTTGCCACTCCCGGTGTCGCCTATCAGGATACGGTTACGTGACATTGCACGGGCCTCTTCAAGATGAGCTATTATAGCCTTGTACTGCGGGGTGTGGATG
>CAZTHJ010000104.1:2384-3957 GCA_964613565.1 uncultured Dehalococcoidales bacterium
AGTAGATAATGTCAAGGGAGTATCCCACGCTCTTCGCCAGAGCATAGTACCACTTGTCGGCGATCTCCCCCTTAAGGTTGATCATCTGCGACAGGTAGGCCGGGTTGATGTCGCTCCGGCGCGCGTGTTCATTCAGCGATAGCTGCTTCTCTTTGATGTAGAGCGTGGCGGCATCCACTATCTCTTTTCGTAATTCTTCTTTCATCTTATTGGTTTTAGGTGTAACTTATTGAGTTGTCTTGTTCGTTGCTATCTCTGTATATCGTTCATATCGAGTTCAAAGCACAACCGTGCCAGGTAAGCCGTAGGGTGAGGCTTGCCGCAATGAATGCACCGGTATGTCTGCCTCTTGTTCATAAGTACTTGGATATATCCACCCTTGATATAAGGCTCTTTTCCTGTTCTTCCCACCAGGTGGCATCTTCAATATCCTGCTCGTTTTCCTTCAGTGTTTTTGTGTGTTCCGCGATCTTCTTCTTCTCCCTGTCCCTGGGGAGCATCTTCCCCTTAGCCAGCTGCAGGGGATCCTTTTGCTGACCGCCCTGGGTAAGCATTAACTTCTGCTGAAATTCTCCCAGTGAGTCATGCTGTGAAAAATGTTCTGCTATCAGGCCCCTTCTTTCAATTCCTGCTTCAAGCACGTTTTCTGTAAGCTTTTCATTAGCGTGTCGCAAAGCTTTAAGCTGCTCCCTGTCTTCGGGAGTCTGATCAGCGATAGCCATAGGCTGGGTGTACTTCTCTTCAAGCACGAATGATACCCGGCCATCTTCGTCTTCAACCAGGATGGATTTGAGATTCGCGGGATCTATGGTTACCTGCCAGTCGAGTGTAAGGTGTCTGCGAAAACCAAGATCAA
This sequence comes from uncultured Dehalococcoidales bacterium, assembly GCA_964613565.1. Taxonomy (GTDB): domain Bacteria; phylum Chloroflexota; class Dehalococcoidia; order GIF9; family UBA5629; genus CAZTHJ01. The sequence goes on from CAZTHJ010000104.1 coordinate 3,241, forward strand.
GGGTGTCATATATATATAAAGTATTGTCGATCGATATCTGAAGGCCCTTGCCAGAAGCTTTAACTGTTTTCTCCCGGGGAACACCAAGAGCCCTGAGATAGTCGCGGCGATCCATGAGGCGTTTCTCGGCATTTAGCAGGGCAGCAAAATACTTGTCTCCCTTGGCTTCCCTCTCGGCCTGTATTATTTCTTCGATCTGGCGGATCACCCCCTGTCGGTCAGGGAATTGTTTCTTGATCTTGTTCTTAAGCTCCATATTCGGCTGGTTCTCGCGCCGGCTCTTCAATCCGAAGCCGGTCCAGTTGTGAAGCAGCTGGCAGTACCGTTTATTTAGGTGTTTAAAGTACGGCTCTATTACTTTGCTCTTGGCATTTCCCACGCGCGCGGGCGTGTGCATGCGGGCGATGTTTGCATAGAAGGGCCCGAGATCTTTCAGGGCATAGTGGTCGCTTTGTACCTGGTAAGGGGCAATATACTCGCCTGTTTGTTCAAAAACATGGTCAATGCCATTCTTCATGGCGGCCCTGATCAGCGTGGAGCTCTCCGCTGTGTCGATTGAATAGCCCAGGGGATATTTCATGAAAGGATCCAGTATGATCACTACCGTTAGCCGGTTGTCATACCGGGTATGCATCCTGCCCTGACGGTCGGGCACCATTTCCTGGTATGACAACCGGCTAACGGTAGTGATCATACTGGATCCTTTCATGAAATATC
>CAZTHJ010000104.1:3981-4932 GCA_964613565.1 uncultured Dehalococcoidales bacterium
CCTGGCCTGTATGGCTTTCTCGTTGCGGAAAACGGATTCTCCTCTGCGGCCGGGCGTGGTAACCAGGTCAATGGCAGAATCCTTCAATATGTTCATCACCTGCATGTTGGTAAGAGAGGGCCAGTTGCTTTTTTCTGCTACCTGGTTATAATGATCGGCAATCTGAACAAAATCAAGATTATTGGGGTGCGCCCTGAGCTCGGTCAGCACTGCCATCTGTGTGCGATATACATCATCATCAAAGTCGGTGTGTTGTTTCGGGGATCCCTCCGGGGCCAGACACTTGCCAAGCTTGCTCGAATTCTTGTTATTCATGCGTCCGTTAAGGATCACCCCGGGGCCGCGCATCACGTATTGCCTGGCAAGATGATTGAGGCGGGGCCTGACAAACGGCAGGTTGACTCCATTTTTAATGTAGCGGCCGTTTTCAAAGAACACCCGGTTGCCTCTGATATGCGACAGGATGTTGTTCCAGAATTCTTCGGTGCTCCACATCGGGAATACTTGCTTCTTCTGGGTGGCGAGTCGGCACCTCTCAAGCAGGTGAAGGTAGCGGCAGGCTTCAATAGCCCGGACGCTGGTTGAAGCCTTCAGGTTCTGCTTTGCGAGAAACTCCGTATCGTAAACTTTCGCAATCAGCTGACTGTCTATTATTGAGGTTGCCAGGAACGAATAAGGATCCATGCCGCCGCAAAGCCTCTGGATAACCAGGTCCTTGTATTGCTGCTTCATCGATTCGTATTCTATGAGCACCCTGCGCTGATCGTCGGGGTCATCAATGAATGTCCAGGAACAGGTTGCTCTGTGCTGGGCAGATTTTATAGTACCAATTGGCACCCCGGCATTAACAAGTTCCTGGAACTCTATATATAATATGGTATTGACAAATTTCATATACTGAAATTTTTATACATTTGGTTTTTTATTAAACCCTAAAATCAAAAGCTATGA
>CAZTHJ010000105.1:0-4921 GCA_964613565.1 uncultured Dehalococcoidales bacterium
CTGTAGCAAATATATTCGGTAAACGTCTTAGGTATGGATCTGCGTACCGCTGGCGTTGCGGGCGCCTATATTCCCATCACCAGCGGTACGCAGATCCATACCTTTAAGGCGTTTACCGAATATATTTGCTACAGGTATGGAGCCAAGCAAATACGCAGTCAGCAGAACTGATGCTGTGAGATAATAGTTCATTTATCAGCCCTTATCCTCATGCATTTTTATACGATATTACATGGCAGCGGTCACTCTAATCAAAGTCACCTTTGACAGCATGGACAATGATTTTAACAATATGTACTAATAAGGATATAATAAGCGCAATCACGATAATAACGAGCAATATCCTGATGATATGGCTCATCACCCCGGCCAGCGCAGCGTGGGGTATGATATTGAAATTAAAGGGGAACAACACCAGCAGCTGTGCCATGGCCGCGATAAACATCAGGCTTATGGTGATCTGTACCGTCTCGTGCACCATATATCTGTCATGTATAATCATGATGATATTCCCTGCTATGGAAAAGACCAGGGCTGCGTTGATCAGCGGCAGCCACAGGTTAAAGGATGCGGTCAATAACGGATATGAGAACCATCTGCCAGATTCCTGCACTGAATATACAGCGATATACTGGGAATAAAAATTGAGGAAAACGAGAAAGACAAAGCTCCAAAAGATAGCAAAACAGTATGATATAGTATGCTGTGTCCACGTTGTTTGATAGAATTCCCCACTGCCCCCGGTTTTTCCCACTACCACCGCGGCTGCAGCCTGTGTAGAGGTCTTTACCTCTGTCCCTGGCGAAGATAAGACTGGTTCATGATCCGCCGGAGCCGTGTCATTTGATGTTTTTGTCACATCTGCCAGCCTTTCCGCCAGCTCCGCTGCCAGGGGTAACCTCAATACTTCCCCCCGGTAAGCCGTAACCATAAGGACAATCCACAGTACCAGCATGAGTATACCGATGACGATGCTGAAATAGTCACCAACCAGAGGTATCAGGCTTAGCAGGCCCTGTACCAGCATGAGAAAGCCGAAAGTCACAATGGACTGCGCTGCGTGAAAACGCACAACCCTGTTCTTCTGCTCCAGGACAAGAAAGATTATCCCCGAAACCCATAAACCCAGATAGCATAATAAAGCGGCCGTGTTGGCTTTTAGCTCCACGTCCGATACAACATTATCAGCACTGCCGTCGGCGGCCGTCTTTTTCTTTTTCACCTCTGTACTCATGAGATACCTCCCTGCACCGGCAATGTCATCATATCGCCTGCTCCATCATGTACATTTGTGTAATCTCTCCTGCCTCCATTGTACCATCCCCAGCAATAATGATAGAAGTAAAGGCACGGCGCTTAAAGATATGCCCCAGCCTATGCCCACAAAGCCTGCTGCCCAGCCCATCAGCGGAGCTCCCACCGCCACGCCGACAGTGATGAGGGCATGGAACATTCCCGTTGCCAGTCCGGATTCGCCTGCGGCAGCCCACTCCACCACCAAGGCAGATACGGCAGGGAAAATAAAGCCGAATCCTGCACCATATACCAGCATCAAAAGCACATATACCGTCAAATTACCTGTTACAGGCAGCAGCAGAACGCTGGCAGAAGCCAGCACCAGTCCGGTCAGAGCAGATTTTAATCGTCCCCAGGCATCGCAAAGCCTGCCTCCGATAAATTGAAACAGTATAAAAGAGAGGCTGAAGCAGGCCAGCAGCAGTCCCATATGATAGGCTTCCAGATTCAAGCCGATCAGGTGCAGCGGCAGCAGTGCAACGATGCCGCCAAAGGCAAAATACTGTGAAAAAATGACTGTATAAGGCAGTCTCAGATTAGAGTTCAGTAACAGTCTCATAATGGCTTTAATATTATTATTGACCGCTTGCCCGTCGGGTTTTTTCCCCTTGTCTCCCGGCATCATGAAGGCCAGCACAGTGGCGATCAGCAGCATGGCTGCGCCGAAGAAAAAAACAGAGTTGTAGCCCAGCCTGGAGGCAATCAGGCCACCCCCTCCATAGCCCAGCAGCGTAGCCAGCGCAATGGCAGCTCCATAAATGCCAAATGTCCTGCCGCGGCTGCCAGGCGCGCTGGTGCTTACCAGTGATGACATGGTGGCAGGACCCACAAAACCTCCCACAAAGCCATGCAGCAGCCTTACCAGCGCCAAGTGCCAGGGGAAACGGCACAAGGAATAAGCCAGCATGGCCGCTGCATCACCCAACAGCCCCCCGATGAGAGGACGCTTGTAACCGTATCTGTCCACGATCCTGCCGCCGAGCACATTGGCAAATGTATTGGACAGGGAATATACCCCCACCACGATACCGGCTGTACCCACCTCCCCACCCAGCGAAACGGCATACAGGGCAATTACCGGTATCAATAGATGCGTATCCAAAAAACCGATCAGCGTTATAAAAAAGTTCAGGCGTAGAAGGCGCATGGCCGTTTCATTATATCATTTGAAAGCTGTTTTCATATTGACAATTAATATCACATAGGATACTGTATTAGAGCAGGCTGTGCCACAAAAGCTTTCTTGGATTTGGCAGCTATAAAAGAGGAAATGGTGAATAGTAACGGCAGCTACACGGCGCTCAAGCAGATGGAAAGGGATAATATCTCCGCCAGAGTGGAGGTTGTGGGAAACTCCAGCTTCTTCCACGATCTGGACAGTAAAGGAATAAGGTCTTTAATCGAACAATCCGATACAGTCGGTTACGGAAAAGGGGAATTTATCCTCAGGCAGGGACAGATTATCGAACATTTTCACCTGGTTTTGCAGGGCAGAATAAAGGTATTTACTGTGACCCCGAGCGGCAAAAAAATTATCCTTGATATTTACCACTCAGGCGATCCTTTCCATATTGCGCCACTGTTCAGTGGAAACCCCAGCGACGCAAACGCATTGGCCATGGAAGACAGCGTAATACTCAGGATGGGAAAAACTAGTTTCTTCGCTTTCCTCATGCAGCATCCGCCTGTTGCCTTGAGATTTCTGGAAATATTTTCCAGCAGGCTCAGCCATATCTTACTTAGAGCGCGGGACTGCATCATAGATAAGGCTAATGACCGCCTTTTATTTACTTTGCAGGCGCTCAACCGGCGTTTCGGCGATTCGCTTAAGTTTACCTCAGCTGAAATTGCAGAGCTGTCAGGAACTACAACCGAAACGGCGATCAGGTTTATGCATCTGCTGAAGGAGGAAGGCCTGGTGAGCATCAACCGCGGGAATATACTGGTCAAAGATGCAAATAAATTACAGGATTACAGGGTAAAATAGCCTATTTGCCGCTTTACATGGTGTAATAGGCGCCTGCATGCAATACAGCATGATGTTGAAGGAACAAACGGTTACCAAAAAGGCAGCTGCCACTGAAGACCTGGTTTATGCCAGGCGCATACTGAATGATTCGATATTGTTCCGCAGCCTGGGGGATGAGAAAATTCATCAGCTTATCGCTCTTGCTTCTATCCGCTATCTGAAAAAGCAAGAGTACATAGTCAGGGAAAATGACCCAGTCAACGATTTCTTTGTCATTCTGCGCGGCCAAGTTAAGGTATTGATGCTGGGGAAAGGGGGGCGCGCTTTTACTATCGATATTTATACTCAGGGTAATACATTTTTATCAACGTCCTTTTTCAGCGGGCAGCCGGCCTGGGGCTCTGCCATGGCCATGGAACCTGTGGCACTAATGCACATCCCACGAAAAAGGTTTCTCCCTTTTATAGTGGCCAACCCTGAATTGACTCTGGTATATCTAGGGTACCTTTCCGAAGGGTTTGGACTGGCAATTCGCCACATAGAAAATTGCCTGACCCGAAAAGTTGATCGGCAAATCGTTTTTGCATTGCAGCGATTAAGTGAAAGGTTTGGCGACGTGATCAATTTTACAGCAGGTGAAATTGCCGATTTTGCAGGCACGTCACCCGAAACCTGCATAAGGTATATGAATCTCCTTAAGGGAGAGGGCATTGTCAGCACGGGCCGCGGTAAAATTATCATTCTTGACAGGGATAAACTATTTAATTATTACAGGAAATAGGCCGCACTTTGCCCCGCTTCACGCCTCCCTGACCACCTCATAGTGCATCCAGACATAGTCCTTCTCCACGATATTGACCTTGACCAGATGCAGGTTGATGACACCCTCAATAGACTCAAGGTCATTTGCCCTGAACATGGATCGCGGAGACATGCCACCTACCAGGTAAGGATGCACCAGCAGGCTGACCTCGTCCACCAGGCCTGCCCGCAGCAGCGCGCCGTTGAGTGTGCCGCCGCTGTCCACCCTGATATGCTCAATCCCATATTTGCTGTTGACCTCTTCCAGTGCCTGCTTCAAATCCACCTTCTCGGCGCCGGCCATGATATATTCCACCTTTTGCCTCTGTAGATAATCGATATATGCCTGGGGCGTGCTCTGCGAAATCAGGGCAATGGCATCCCGCCAGTAGGGCTCACGCTTTAATTGATGCCAAACCTTGAGCCTGCCGCGGCTGTCCACTACAATCAGCAGCGGCCTGGTGTCATTGGGGTCTTTCCCCGCAATCTCTTCATCAATGACATCCTCACCGGCATTCTCATAGGCAGCCAGCAAAGTTTCACTGCCCGTCAAAGTAGCATCCTCGTTCCAGTTTGATGTTAAATCATAGAACTTCTCGATATTGGCTTTAAACCAGTCAATTCTGCCGTCAACGCTTACGGCATTGTGTATTAAGACATGTGGTTTCATTTATGCTTCCTCCCCTTGTAAGCACAGTGAAGATAATAATATATTTGGCAGAATTACCCTGCGTAAAAAGAGACAGCCCCCTGCGGGACTGCCGCTAATTTTAACAGAATCGCCGACTTTTATTTTTAGGGAATGATGAAAAAACTCAGATTCACCCCTTTATCCCCCAGCCTTGGGGGAAATGG
>CAZTHJ010000106.1:0-4915 GCA_964613565.1 uncultured Dehalococcoidales bacterium
CGGAAGTTGAACATAGATCCAGGGGAAATTATTGAAGCCGCAATAGCCGGCAATACTGTAATGCATCACCTGTTTTTGGGCCTGCCCGTGAAGCAGCTGGCCATCTCTCCTTTTGTATCGGCAGTCAATGCGCCGGTGAACGTGAAAGCGCGGGATATAGGGTTGAAGATAAGTCATGGCGCCTATATATATATGCTGCCAAACATTGCCGGCTTTGTCGGTGCAGACCACATAGCCGTACTGCTCGCCATAGAGGCAGGCAAGATCAAAAAGCCGACAATTGCGCTGGACATTGGCACAAATACTGAAATTTCCCTGATATATAACGGGGAGATAACCTCGGTATCCTGCGCTTCCGGGCCGGCCTTTGAAGGGGGCCATATCAAGAGCGGCATGCGGGCAGCCTCCGGCGCTGTGGAACGGGTGCAAATCAGCGGAGACAAGGTCAGCCTACAGACTATTGACAACCAGCCTCCCGTGGGGATATGCGGGTCCGGTATTCTGGATGCAATTGCACAGATGTATTTGAATAAGATTATTGACAGCGGCGGCAAGATGACAAACAAGAATCCCAGGGTACATTTAGTAGACGGCATTCCTGAATATGTTCTGGTGAAGGCAAAAGAACATGGTAACAGGGAGCCCCTGGTCGTCGGTCAGCGTGATATCAGGGAAATACAGCTGGCCAAGGCAGCCATCCGCACAGGTATAGAAATATTGATGAAGGCCAAGGGGTTAAATCACAGTCAGCTCCAGCAGGTGATTATCGCCGGTGCATTTGGCACGTATATAACACTGGAAAGCGCAGTCATACTCGGCATGCTGCCGCCCGTTTCGATAGACAAGTTCCGCCAGGTTGGCAACGCGGCTGGCATTGGCTCCAAAATAGCCCTGCTTTCTCTGAGCAAGAGGCAGGAGGCTGCCGAGCTGTTTTCGCGTATAGGTTACATAGAACTGGCCAGCTTTCCCGATTTTATGAAGATTTACCTGCAATGCAACTATTTCGGCAAATACATAATTGAAAATAATACAAGGAAGGAAGTGTAGCTATGGACACAAAAATAACCAGGGGCAGCAGGGAAGTCATTATCGGGCATGGTCGTCCCACCGTTTTCATCGGTGAAAGGATCAATCCCGCGGGGAAAAAAAAGCTGGGTGAATCCCTTAAAGCGGGCAGCATGGATGTCGTGCGCCAGGAGGCAATTAACCAGATGGAAGCGGGTGCTGACATTATTGATGTCAATGTGGGCATGTTCGGTATCGATGAGGTGGCGCTGCTGCCGCTTGCCGTTAAGACAGTCATGGAAGCTGTGGATTTGCCGATCTGCATAGACAGCGCCAATCCTGCAGCGCTGGAAGCCGCTCTCAAGGTATATGATGGCAAAGCACTGGTAAATTCCGTTTCCGGTGAGGAAAAGTCGCTGACAAAGGTGCTGCCCTTGATCAAGCAGCATAATGCTGCCGTAATAGGGCTGGTGCAGGATGATGAGGGCATACCGAAGAATGCTGATAGAAGGGTGGCGGTTGCCACCAGGATCGTCAACCGTGCTGAGGCCGCAGGCATTGCGCGGGAGAACATTGTTATCGACGTGCTGGCCTTTGCCGTTGGAGCGGAGCCAACCTCCGCGCTTGACGTAATGCAGGCCATACGCAGAATAACTGCGGAACTGGGTGTTAATACCACCATGGGGGCAAGCAACGTTTCATTTGGCCTGCCGGACAGGGAAATTATAGGCAATGCATTTAACGCGCTGGTCATAGGCGCAGGTGCAACTGTACTTATTCTTGATGTCGCCAAGGCTAAACCCGCTGTCCTGGCCGCAAACTTGCTCATGAAACTCGATCCTCATGGCAGGCGTTATATCCAGGCTTTTCGCCAGCGACAGCAAAAAAATTAATATCCTGGGCAGGAGAGATGTCTGCGCAGCTAGACCCGCTGCTTGTAAAGAAGATATAATTATGACACGCGATTGTGTCTGTTCTTTATATCGTAGCTACACCCATAGGCAACCTGGAGGATATCTCTCTGCGTGCGTTGCGTATCCTGGGTGAAGTGAAACTGATTGCAGCGGAAGATACCCGCACTACACGCCGCTTATTGACCAGGTACAATATTCGGACAAAACTAACCAGCTACCATGAGCATAACAAGAAGACCAAGCTCAATTATTTGCTGGATTGCCTCAACGAGATGGATGTAGCTCTTGTATCTGAAGCCGGCATGCCGGGCCTGAGCGACCCCGGCTATGAGCTGATAAATGCTGCCTTTAACAGCAAAATAAAGGTAACTGTTGTGCCCGGCGCATCTGCAATCACAACGGCGCTATCCCTGTCCGGCCTGGCGGCAGACAGATTCTGCTTTATGGGTTTTTTGCCCAGGAAAAAAGCGGAGAGGCAGAAGCTGCTGCAGCAGATGGCAAATGATGTTAGAACAATGGTTGTTTTTGAAGCTCCACACAGGCTCATTGTATCGCTGCGGGATATGGCAGCCACACTGGGTGATCGTCCCATAGCGGTTTGCCGGGAGCTGACCAAAATACATGAAGAGGTTTTCCGCGGGAAGATCGGAGATGCGATAAAATACTTCCAGTTGCCCAGGGGTGAATTTACGCTGGTCATCGGGGGCGCTGTGGAGTCCACGGATATATCTGACACACAGCTGACAGCAGAATTGCGTAAACTATATGAAGGGGGCTGTAAAGCCAGGGAATCTATTGATAAAATATCACGGCAAAGCGGGGTATCAAAAAAGCGGCTATACGATCTATGGATAGACCTGCATAAAGGAGAGTAGCATGAAAAGAGGTTGCATCGCGGTTAACATAATGAAATGTGGTGTCTGTAAGTCAAATATCGAGCACGGTGAGCGGTATTTGTTAACGGATGCTGCTGATGGTAAGAAAGAACAAAGAATCTGTACAAGCTGTTGCGTAAAGAAAAAATACGCTAAACATATTACGGAAAAGGGCCAAAAGATATTATCCTTTCTGACCGAGAGCAGCGAGGCCCCGCTTAAAAAATAATTGCAGCGAGGAGACATTTGTCAGAATTCATTTTCGTCGGCGTAGCCTGGCCATATGCCAATGGCCCGCTGCACCTGGGACATATTGCGGGGTGCTATTTGCCCTCAGATATCTTTGCCCGTTATCATCGCTTAAAAGGCAATCATGTACTGATGGTATCCGGCAGCGATCAGCACGGTGCTCCCATAACGCTGCGCGCCGAAAAGGAAAATATATCTCCACAGGAAATAGTAAATCAATATCACAGCGAATTTCTCCAGTGCTGGGAGCAGCTTGGCATCTCTTTTGATCTCTTTACCAATACCGGCACAAAGGACCATGAACAAGTAGTGCATGATATATTTCTAAAGCTCCTGGAAAAAGACTACCTGTATAAACGCGTTATGCCTCAGGCTTTTTGCCCTGCATGCAATCGTTTCATGCCTGATCGCTATGTGGAAGGCACCTGCCCTTACTGTAATTTCCCCGAGGCCAGGGGAGATCAATGCGACCAATGCGGGCAGCCTCTGAATCCGGGTGAGCTATTAAATTTTCACTGCAGGGTGTGCGGAGGAACCCCCCGCTTCGAAAATTCAGAGCATTTCTTCCTGCGGCTGAGCGCTTTCCAGGATAAATTATGTTCGTGGGTGGGACAGCAGACACAGTGGCGTCAGAACGTGAAAAAATTTACCCAGGGCATACTTGACAGCGGGCTGAAAGACAGGGCTATCACCCGCGACCTGGAATGGGGTGTTTCAGTTCCGTATCCCGGCTTCGAGAACAAGAGGATTTATGTCTGGTTTGAGGCTGTCATAGGTTATCTCTCAGCCAGCAGGGAATGGGCGGTTAAAAGAGGCAACAATGAGGCCTGGAAGCAATGGTGGGATGACGGGGTCAAAGGCTATTATTTCATCGGCAAGGATAATATACCTTTTCATACCATCATCTGGCCTGCCATGCTCATGGGTTACGGCGATCTGGCATTGCCCGTCAATGTGCCTGCCAATGAATTTCTCACCATTGAGGGCAAAAAATTATCCACCAGCCGGAACTGGGCTGTCTGGCTGCCGGATTACCTGCAGCGCTATGCTGCCGACCCTCTGCGCTATGCGCTTTCCATTAATATGCCCGAAACGGGGGATACCGATTTTTCCTGGCATGAGTTTTTGCGCCGTAACAACGACGAACTGGTGGCTACCTATGGCAATCTGGTGCACCGCATTCTCTCCTTTACCAGCAGGAACTTTGCAGGCGTCGTGCCGGCGGCGGACAGCCTTGACGCTCAAAGCAAAGAGTTGATCGATAAAGCCAGGGAAACTCTGCTCAACGTGGGCAATTTAATCGAGCAGTGCCGCTTCAAGGAGGGGATTAAGGCGGCCATGGAGCTGGCCCAGGAAGCCAATAGATATATCGATGATAAAGCGCCCTGGAAAACAATCAAGCAGGACAGGGGCAGCGCAGGCATGGCCGTATATACCACGCTCAGCCTGGTCTCTGCCTTAAAAACCATGCTCTATCCCTATTTGCCCTTCAGCTCACAGAAGCTGCACGGTTTTCTGGGTTTTACAGGTGAAGTCCAGGATTGTGGCTGGGAAATGCAGATGCCCCTGCCCGGAGCCCCCTTACCTCTGCCCTCGCCGCTTTTCATAAAGCTGGATGACAGTATTGTTGAAGCAGAGACACAGCGCATGGGTAATTTATGATCCAGCTTGAAAACATCTACAGTCTGGTTTCGGAAGACCTTGCCAGGGTTGAAGCTGAACTGACCAGGGTAATTCAGGTAGATAATCCGCTGCTGGCCGAATTGCTGGAATATTCCGTGAAAGGCAGCGGTAAAAGAATCAGGCCTGTATTCACGCTGCTTGCCGGTGAATTTAACCAGTATAACCCCAGGAAGCTGGTACCTATGGCAG
>CAZTHJ010000107.1:0-4906 GCA_964613565.1 uncultured Dehalococcoidales bacterium
AGTGAAACTATATGCAGGTATCGATATTGGAAGCTGTACTACCAAGGCGGTAGTAATTGATGACGCCTGCCAGATTGTAGGCAGCCATGTGAGGCGTTCCGGTGTGGATTACAATCTCGCCGCAGGAGAATCGCTCCAGATTGCGCTCGGTGGCAGGAGCGCGGAAGGAATACCCATAGTAACCACCGGCTATGGCAGGCACAATATACCCTTTGCCGGCCTGGCCAAAACGGAGATTGCCTGTCATGCTAAAGGCGGCTACTTCTATGTGCGCAGGGCCATGACGCTGGTGGATATCGGCGGCCAGGATAACAAGGTTATCAAGCTGGACGAGAAGGGGCGCCGTATCGATTTCAAGATGAACCGCAAATGCGCTGCGGGAACGGGCACATTTATCGAGGAGATTGCCAGCAGGATGGCGATACCACTGGATGACCTGGACAGTATGGCGAGGTGGGCGGCGAAAAAGATAAAAATTGGATCCTTCTGCACCGTATTCGCCTCCACCGAAGTGCTTTCGCATATCAGGGCCGGTGTTTCAGCCGATGAGCTGGTGCGCGGCGTTTTTGAGTCGGTGGTGGACCGTGTTATGGAAATGATACCGCTGGCAGACCCGCTGGTACTGTGTGGCGGGGTGGTGCAGTATTTTCCCATTGTGGCGGATATCTTCAGGGAGAGGATCAGCGGAGAGGTGATTGTTACTCCACAGCCGCAGCTGACCGGTGCCTTTGGGGCAGCCCTTTTTGCCCGTCAAGAAGCTGGCTGATATGCATCACTTCAACATTGAGATTGTGTCTGCGGACGCCGTCACGCAGCTGTACAATACAGCCTGGGCATGACGTTGCCACGATGGATGCCCCCGTATTCCGGATGGACTGCATCTTCTTCGCCTGAATGGCAAGGCTGGTATCCCTGTGTGTGATGCTGAAAGCGCCTCCCAGCCCGCAGCATTCGTCTGCGCCTTCCATCTCCACGTATTTTAACCCTTCTATGGAGCGCAGCAGATCGCGTGGCTGATCATAAATGCCCTGCAGCCACTTCATGTGGCAGGGGTCATGGTAGGTAACGATGACCGGCTCCACAGGCTGCGGCTTGAATCCCTCCACGGCCATGAATTCTGCCAGGTCGCTGACTTTAGCCGCAAGGGCGGCTGCCTTCTGCTGCCACTCCGCATCATGGGGAAACCAGGATGCATAGTTCTTCAGGGCCGAGCTGCAGGTGGCACAGCCCGTAACGATGCGGTCATAAGGTGCCAGTATACTGATATTCCTTTGCGCCATCTGCTGAGCGGTTTTGAGGTCTCCAGCGCTGCGTACGGCAAGCCCGCAGCAGGTCAGCTCCTGCGGGTATATCACATCATATCCGGCCGCCGCCAGGTCTCTGACGACACTTTCGCCGATATCGGCAAAGAAAAATTCGAAGGCGCAGCCGGGGAAGACGGCCACCTGTCCCCTGACTTTTAGTTCGCGTGATGGATGGGTAATCGCAGGCAGCCTTTTTGCAAGAAACGGTTTCGATAGTTTAGGTATGGATATACCTCCGGAGAGAACAGATAAGGCGTCTGCCATATGGCGCAGCGGCTTGCCGTCACTGGCAGAAAGCCCAGGTATTTTCTGAGCTATGTCCAGCAGCCCGGCCAGCAGTGAACGGTTCTTCAGCAGTACGCGGTACAGCAGGCGATGAAGCAGGGGCAGCCCCTTCTCTGCCATCATCTCGGTACGGGCGGCAATATTGATGGATGCCGATGCCACCTTGGCGGGGCAAACAGCCTCGCAGCGCCCGCATAATAGACAATAGGATAATCGCTCGGCATAGGCCTTGTCTTTGGGCAGTCCGTTGCCGGTTCCGCGGATGAGCATATTCCGGCCGCGCGCCACATGGCTTTCGATATGGTCGACTTTATAGATGGGGCAGGCAGACATGCAGAAACCGCATTTCATGCAGGCATCTGCATCGGCCATGCTTGTGACCGGTTTCATTTTGCCTCCCAGATTTTACCGGGATTAAGGATGTTGTCTGGATCGAAGACCTTTTTTATGCCGCGCAGCAGGTCTATGGCTTGAGGAGACATGGCTTGTTTTAGAAAGCGCTGTTTTTCCAGGCCAATACCGTGTTCTCCCGAGATTGAGCCCCCCATCTCGATGGCTGCAGCGAAAATATCATCGAGTGCCTTTTCAGCGCGGCTGAGATGCTCGGCATTGTTTATATCTGTAAGCACGGTGGGGTGCAGGTTACCGTCTCCTGCATGTCCCAGGATTACGATAGTTAGATCGTACTTTTTGGCCATCTGTTGCACTCTTTCGATGAGTTCCGGTATTCGCGCCGGTGGTACAGTGACATCCTCGGCAAAAGCTGATGGCGCACTCCCGTAAATCGCAGAAAAAACCGACTTGCGCGCGGCCCACATATTTTCTGCATCCTTTGCATTAAGGGCTTTTCTTACTTCCCTGGCGCCTTCCTGGCGGCAGAAGTCGATTACCATTTCAGTCTCGCGTTCTACTGCAGCGGGGACGCCGTCCATCTCAAAGAGCAGTATGGCTTCGGCATCGAGTGGCAGACCCAGGGGCATCATTTCCTCGATGCGGCGTATAACCCAGTTATCCAGCAGTTCGATCTTGGCGGGCACCACTCCTTCAATAAGTACCCTGTGTACGGCCTTGCCGGCGGTTACCACCTGGTTAAAAACAACCAATACCGTCTGGCGGTTTGGAGGAATGGGAAGAAGGCGCAGAGTTACATCCGTAATTATTGCCAGCGTGCCCTCTGAGCCGCACAGAATCTGCGGCAGGTCATAACCGGTTACGTTCTTAACAGTATTGCCTCCCAGTTTTACGATTTCGCCTGATGGCAGCACTGCTGTTAGCCCAAGCAGGTAATGTTTGAAAACGCCATATTTTACCCCGTAAGGTCCCCCGGCATTTTCCGAGACACAGCCTCCGATGGTGGCGGCCAGAAAGCTCTGCGGGTCGGGAGGGAAAAACAGCTTGTTTATGGCCAGTTCTTTGTTCAGATCATTTAATACCACTCCCGCCTCGGCGGTGGCAGTGAAATTGGCTGCATCTATGCTCAAAATTCGGTTCATGCGTGTAGTACACAGCACAATGCCACCCTGTACGGGCAGGGAACCTCCGCTGAGATTGCTGCCGGCGCCACGGGGGGTTACGGGTATTTTATATTCTGTTGCCAGCTTCATTATTTGTGAAACCTGGTCAATACTGGTGGGGAAAACCACCACATCCGGCAAGCCTTTCCACCTGCTGCTGGCATCGAAAGAATAAGATTCAAGGTCGATCGTTTCGCTGAGAAGTCCTTTCTCACCGACTATATTCCTCAGTTTTTCCATGATATTTCGGGCAAGGTTCATCTTATCTACCCTCCTGGCAAATACTAACCCTCTGTAACGGGGATAGTCAAGCACAAACTGCACAGGATGCAACGTCACCGCGGATGGAGACCTCATGCCAAAGGATTTGCGGCAAATGAAAACCAGGCAGTTATTTATTGTTGCGGCTTACCAATGGTACAGTATCAACCTGTAAAACAGGTGGATGGGAGCTGCTTATGATTTAGCTATTATTCCGCATGAAATCATGGTATCTTGTCCTTAGTTCCGTATATTGCTGGATAGCCCTGTGCCCTTCCTCTGTAACAGCGGCGTGGCCGCCTTTCTCTCCGCCGGCCATCTTTTCTACCAGGGGCGATGGTGCCAGGCGGTTCATGGCATCCACCCATAGCCATGCGTTGCGATAGGCCAGTTTCATGGAACGTGCCGCAGCAGCAATTGATCCCATCTCGGCGATCCGCCTCAGCAGCATGACGCGGCCCCATCCCAGATAGAGTTCCCCGTTTTTCTCAATCCAGATGCGGCCGCCGATTTTATAAGCGTCTTCTGTTGCTTGTTTTTTGCTTACGGCTGAAGTTTTTACCTTGCGTATACTCATGGATAAACTAGCGTTATGTTATACAGAATATAACGTATTTGTCAAAAGGCAGGGAGGTGTTTTTTGACAAGCCCTGTGTTCACGGCATAGAATTTGCGCGCCTGATCCCGTATTGCGAGAAGTAATAATTTATCTGGAGTTGTACCATGAGAAGAGCTGTTATGTTCAAAAGCCAGGGGCTGAACTGCAGCGCCTTGCTGTATATCCCTGATCAGGTTAGAAAGCACAAGCTTCCTGCTGTTGTGATGGCGCACGGGCTGACGGGGGTAAAGGAGCAAGCCTTGCCCGATGTTGCCGAAAAATTTGCTGCAGCCGGCATGGTGACTCTTCTTTTCGATTACCGCTATTTTGGCGAAAGCGAAGGTGAGCCGCGCTGCCAGCTTTTCCCTCTGCAGCAGGTGGAGGATTACCGTAATGCCATATCATATGTATCAAGCCTGGAAGAAGTTGATCCTGAACGCATCGGCATCTGGGGCACATCCCACAGCGGCGGGCTGGTTTTATATACGGGCACATTCGACCGGCGGGTCAAGGCCATAGTTGCCCAGGTACCTGCGATCTTCAGTCCCGCTTACAGGTATAGTCTTGGCCCGCAGCGATGGGAAGAGGAAACTGAGGCCTTGATACTTGACCGTATTGACAGGTATTACAGCGGCATAGTCAACTATGTAAAGGTGGTGGCACAGGGGGATGAACCCTGCGTGCTGGCAGGGGATAAGGCCTATAACTTCTTCATGTCTTCGCTGGACAAAGCGCCCAGCTGGCGCAATGATTTAACCACAGAGTCGCTGGAAAAAATGCGTGAATTCGACCCGCTGAGCGCGGTACATCTGTTAGCACGCACGCCGGTAATGCTGATTCCTGCGCTGAATGATGAACTGCTGCGTTTTGAGACCATTACCATGGTGTACGAGAAACTATCCGGGCCGAACTCCGTCGTTACATTGCCCATCACGCATTTTGAT
>CAZTHJ010000108.1:0-4894 GCA_964613565.1 uncultured Dehalococcoidales bacterium
TATCTGTTCATTTAGTTTATGAAAATTATTAGTAGTACATCAAAACATATACAACCGCTCGATGGAGCTTATGTAAGAGTTCGCAGGGCAGGCGTACATTTGGCGAATTAGAATTGAAGAGTTTATGCTCAACGCGTAAGCTCTAATGTATACGTCCCTGCAGGTTGTCCCACTCCTCCTCAACCCTGCGACTTAACTCATCAAGGGAGCAGTCCGTATTGATGACCACGTCCGCCTGGGACAGCATCTCCTCCGGGCTGAGCTGCCTCTGCAGCCTGGAGAGGACTTCCTCTGCATCATAGCCCCGTCTTGCCTTCAAACGCTGCAGCACCACATCCTGCGTGGCGCTGGTGACCCACATTTCATCCATGCTGCCTTCCCAGTGGCCTTTAACCAGCAGGGCAGCTTCCAGCACCAGCACCCGCGTGCCCATGTGGCGCTGACGCTCTATGATGCGATCGAGCTCCTGCCTTATCTTCGGCCGCATGACCCCGTTCAAGCGGGCAGTGGAGCGGTCGCTCTTGAAAGCCAGTTTGCCCAGCTTTCTTCGATCTATCCCGCCGTCAGGCAGGAGAATTTCCTGACCAAAAATCTGCAACAGTTCCGTATAGGCCGGGCTGTCCTTTGCCAGCAGCCCGTGTCCCACCGCATCAGCATCAATGACCACGGCACCATGCTGCGCCAGCATTTCTCCTACGGTGGTCTTGCCGCTGCCGAAGTTCCCCCTGAGGCCTATGATATACATCTCAGCCTGTATTCTAAAACAAGGGCTGCTGTCTGTCCATTGAGCGCAGCCCGAATTATCTGCGCAGATAGTTCAATTTTGGACTGCACAGCGGTACCAGTGATGCTATAATGTTATGCGGGAGAACAAGATGGCGGAGGCAATACTTTACCAGAGGCTGGAGGGCGGCAGAGTCCGCTGCGATATATGTCAATGGCACTGCAATATCGGGCCGGGCAAATATGGCCTGTGCCGTTCCAGGAAAAACGAGGACGGGATGCTGCAGGTACTCAATTACGCCAGGGTCTCTTCCATTGCCGCCGATCCTGTGGAAAAAAAACCCCTGTATCATTTTTATCCGGGCACGATGTGTTTATCACTGGGCACTCTGGGCTGCAATTTTCACTGCCTGCACTGCCAGAATTACCACATCGCATGTGTAGAGGACCCTTTTAAAGCCGATACGGGGCTGCAGGACATCACTCCCCGGGACAGCATCAACCTGGCAGGGAAGAAGGACTGCCGGGGCATAGCGTGGACATATAATGAGCCCGGCATCTGGTTTGAATATACGCTGGACTCGGCGAGGCTGGCCAAAGAAAACAATCTTTACACCGTCTATGTAACCAACGGCTACCTTTCCCCCCAGGCGCTGGACATGATCGGCCCCTATCTCGATGCCTGGAGGGTGGATATCAAGGGCTTCAGCGATGCTTTCTACATGAAACTGGCGAAGGTGAAGAAGTGGAGGGGCATACTGGAAGTGGCGCAGCGCGCCAGGCATAAATGGAATATGCATGTGGAAGTGGTGACCAATATCATCCCCACACTCAATGACGATGAGCGCCAGCTGCAAGAGCTGGCATCCTGGATCAAAAATGAGCTGGGTGAGCTGACGCCCTGGCATGTTACCAGGTTCTACCCGCAGTACCGCCTGCAGGACCTGCCCCCCACACCTATCCAGACGCTTGAAAAAGCCTGGAATATCGGCAGCGATGCCGGTCTGAAATTCGTCTATGTGGGCAATGTCGCGGGACACGCCAGTGAAAACACTGTATGCTACAGGTGCGGCAAAACCGTAATCAGGAGAAGGGGCTACCATACGGAAATCCTGGGAGTAGATGGCTCTAATTGCAGCTTCTGTTCTGCAGACCTCAATATACGCGGGGCAGGAGTGCGAACAAGGGAGGAAAAGTCATGACAGGAACAGTCTTTGGCTGTATCACACCCCACCCTCCGCTGATTGTGCCAGGCATCGGCAATGACGCGGATAAAAAGCCCGTTTCCAGCACTATCTCAGCCCTGGAAAACCTGGCCGGGAGTCTGGCAATGAGCCGCCCGGATGCAGTCGTCATTATCAGCCCGCACAGTTACTACACCGAAACAATGAATATGACTATCTCACTTTCTGATGCGGCCGAGGGCAGCCTGCACGAATGGGGTACCACCGTACCGGGGCTGCAATTTGCCAACGACAAGGCACTGGCGCAGGAGATTATCGATCAGTCCGTGGAAAGGGAACTGCTGGTCAAACCCATAGTACAAAAACACTACAACCTTGATCATGGCATACTGGTACCGCTGCACTTTCTATCCAGGGCCATGAAGGGGCTGCCGCTGGTGCCCATATCTTTTTCCTACCTGCCGCTGCAAAGCCACTTTGCCTTTGGCAAAGCGATACAGGATGCAGCCCAAAAGCTGGAGAAACGTGTAGCCGTGATTGCCAGCGGCGATCTCTCACACTATCTCAAAGGCTCCCATTACGGTTTCCACCCCGAGGGCGAGGTTTTTGAAAAACAACTGGCGCAGGCGCTGCAGGGGATGGATGCCGGAGCAGTCCTGGACATGGACAGGGAAATGGTTGAACGCTCGGGGGAATGCGGATTGCGCTCCATTGTGATTCTGCTGGGTGCGCTGGACGGGCTCAAGGTCAAGACAAAAATATTATCGCATGAAGGGCCTTATGGCGTTGGCTATATGGTAGCCTCCTTCAGCATCAAGGGCTAATAAGATACAGGTGGTATAAAACCATGGCACAGAATGAAATACACCCGCTGGTTCAACTGGCGAAGCGCACCGTGGAAAAATTCGTGCGTGAAAGGCAGGTACTCAAAGCAAAGGATTTAACCCCCGAAATGCGGGAGCGGGCGGGCGTTTTCGTATCGCTAAAAAAGGCGGGCGACCTGAGGGGCTGTATCGGCACCTTTGAGCCAACCAGGAGCAATGTGGCGGAGGAGATCATTCACAATGCCATCCAGTCAGCAACGCAGGACCCACGTTTCGAAGAGGTCAGGCCGGACGAGCTGGACTCTCTGGAATACAGCGTGGATATCCTAACGCCACCGCAGCCCGTCAAGGATATACAGCAACTGGATGCGAAAAAACAGGGTATAATAGTGCAAAGCGGGTGGAAGAGAGGGCTGCTGCTGCCGGACCTGGAGGGGGTTGATTCCGTGCAGAGGCAAATAGAAATCTGCATGCTCAAAGCCGGCATCAGGCAGGGTGAACCAATAGAGCTGATGAGCTTTGAAGTAAGGAGATATAAGTAGGATGAAATTGCTCGTTATCGGTGTAGGTGATTGCGGCTGCCGGCTGGCCGGCTGTTTTTCAGATTTAAACAGGAAGGCCAGATCGGAGCGCAGGGTACAGATAGTGACCGGCGCCTATGCCGTCAACAACGACAGGGATGAGCTCCTCTCCCAGGCCAAGAACGAGTTCAAAGAGCTGCAGACCATCTTCGTCAATCATAAGTTTTCTGCTGACAATACATCGGCGGTGGCCGGCGCTGAAATGATGCGCATCGAGGGCGGCCGCGTGCTAACGGCCATCAGGGCCAATGACTTCTATGACACCGATGCCATCATGTTTATAACCGGGACAGCGGGCAAATTCGGCTCCGGCGGCGTACCCGTCCTAATGCAGCAGCTCAAGGACCGACATATCGGCAAACCGCTGTTTGCCATCGCCGTGCTGCCGTTTGAATCAGAATCAGACGAGCAGTCCATAGTCTATAATACCGCGCTGTGCCTCAAATCACTGCAGAAAGCGGCGGACGCGGTTTTTCTCTTTGATAATGAAAAATTCAGGCTTGCAGGGAATATCTCATCACCCGGCGACAAGAAGGCACTGGCCGAGATCAATGGCGAAATTGTGCTGCCATACTATGACCTGCTGTGCGCCACCGAAACCCTGGACCCCAAATATGCAGGAGCGCGCAATATCGGCATCGGCGATATGCTGCAGACCATGTCAGGATGGACCACCCTGGGTATCGGCAGGACCGAATTCCCCATGACGCGCAGCCTTTTCAAATCCCTGCCCAATTTCCAGGAAAAAGGTTCCGAAACACAGAAGGCCATGGAGGCGATGAACCTGGCCCTGGGCAGAATGTCCATAGACGTAAAGCTGGAGTACACCGGCAGTGCGCTGTATTTGCTCACCATCCCGGCGCAGGGAGCCAACCTGGATATGGTCAAGGTGCTGGGCAACCACCTCAGGGAAATAACCAATAATGCCATTATACGCGGCGGTGATTTCTACGGGGCGAAGCACCACGCCCTGGTGACCCTGATCCTTTCCGACCTGAACTATGTAGAAAGGGTTAAAACATACTTCGACAAAGCGGTTGGCAAAGCGGAAACAGCGGCAAGCGATGAGGCCAAAGCAGCGGCGAAACCGGCATCCCCGCGCTGGCGCAAAAAGAAAACATAAATGACCCTTTTTGATATCGAGCATTTCAGCGCTGAAAGACACAGCCCAGCGGAAGCCGCTTCACCTGCCGGCATGCAGGCACCTCTGGCAGCCAGGATGCGTCCCTCAAACTTCGATGAATTCGTGGGGCAGGAGCACCTGGTCGGCAGCGGGCGGGGACTGAGAAAATGCATCGATGCAGACCAGATCCCCTCCATGATACTGTGGGGCCCACCGGGCAGCGGCATGACCACCCTGGCCAACGTCATTGCCAGCGTGACAAAGTCGCACTTCACGCGCATCAGCGCGGTGAGCGCCGGAGTGGCCGACCTGCGCCAGGCCATCGAAGAGGCGGCCAAGAGACTGAAAAAGAGCGGGCAGCGCAGCATACTTTTTATCGATGAAATTCACCGTTTCAACAAGGCACAGCAGGACGCCGTACTGCCATATGTGGAAAACGGCACCGTGATTCTGATCAGC
>CAZTHJ010000109.1:0-4890 GCA_964613565.1 uncultured Dehalococcoidales bacterium
TCGCTTGCAGCGAGATTATAATCCACACCGGAACGCCTCACATGGCTGCCTGTAATCTGGCAGGCGTCATCAATGACTACCGCCTTGGTAGTACAGCTTCCAATATCGATACCTGCATATAGTTTCACTATGCCTCCTCTATCTGCTCCACATAGGCTTCAACATTGGTTATCGTCTGCTCTTCGGAATACAACCTTAGATCGCAGAGATCACCGTTAATCACTAGGTAGGGTATGCCCAGCCTCTGGCTCAGCCTGTTGGGCAAACCATAACGGCTGTTGGTATTGTTGGGGCAGGTCTTGGCATCATGATAAATGATACCGTCAACCTTGTATTTCTCAACCTTATCGGCCATATAATTTTCCTTGTAGTTATCATCCATACCGATGAAGATGGAACTGTAAGCGCGCGCCATGCTGATAAAAGGATCCCCGGGGTCGAAATCGGGAAAGACCCAGCTGTTGCAGTAGGTGCTGACAACAATGCAGGCTTTGAGCATGGCGAAGAGGTCGCTCATGCTGCGCAGCTTGCCCCATACCGGCATGCCCTCCCAGTAAAAACGGTGGCGTTCACCTTCCACGGCGCTTACGCCATGCTCAATCCTTTCCTTTAATTCAGCCAGCAGAATCCTGTAATAATCGATAGCCTCCTGCCTGCCACGCATGACTACTGCCGGGCCCATATGGATACAGGTATCAAAAAAGCTGATGGGCGAGGGTATGGTCATACTTGTATTCAGTACCTGCTGCCAGATTCCGGTACATTCCAGTGAAAGAGCCAGCACTTCGCGGAACCTGTCTATATCAAAGCGCTGTCCCGAAATGCTCTCCAGATGCGGCACCAGCCCCTCGAACTGTGCAGCTACCGATTTGATGGTATCCTCACGCGTCGCGCACTGGGTGCGCGGCGTGTTTACTCCCAGCAAAGGCACTTTAAACTCCCTGGCATAGAAACTCATCCAGTCGTACACGTCGCGGCACTGATTAGTGTTATAGAGCAGCACATCCGGCCGGGGCACACGTTCAATGCCATAGGCTTTTGTCAGCGGTGTTTCCCCCTTAAGGAAAGCGCCGATATCGCTGGTAAGATAGGAACAAATCTCGGGAGAATAGCCATATGCATTGGCCAGGGGGATATATTCGCTGGACAGCCTTGCGGTACCCAGCATGGCGCCGTGATTCTCATAGTAGTACACCAGAAAACCCAGCGACTCGGCCAGCTCCGCCGGCCCCACGCTGCTGCACCAGGCGATTTTCTTATTTCGCGTTTTAGAGGCTTCATCAAGCTCCCTGAAATGCAGGGCCATAATTTCCCTCAACTGCTTTGTAGCTTTGATTTCCAATCGTTTTACTTCAACCATATCTCTTTTCTCCAAAAAATATCCTTGATTATAGCTATTTTATGAGCCTGGGTACAGTGATGGCCTCCCGCTCAGCTTCATGCTGCGAGCGTGAGATCAGCACCCTGGCCAGACGACGCATCACCTCCAGCGTCTGTATGTCGGTCAGCGTATTCACCCACCTGGCCTTTTCCATGGCAATTTCAGCCGCATCCTCCCCGTCTGACAGCCTCTGCATCATCTCGCGGTGATATGCCAGCGTAGATATCAGCGCCCGGCTGAAATAGTCCTTGAGCTGGCCTTCCACCACCCCGTTATGGCACAGGGCGCCGCGGCTGGCAGGCAACGAGGTGAGTTTCCTGATGGACTTGCAGTAAGCCTCCAGGGATTCAAAGTAATTGGGCCAGAAGACGCCCTTTTCAGGCACATAGAAGCCCGTGGCATCGCCCACCATCAGCGTATGCTCCTTTTCCTCAAACAGGGAAATGTGGCAGGAGGAGTGGCCCGGTGTATCGTGCACCGTCCATATGATATCGTCACCCAGGTCAATCTGGTCACCCTCCTCCAGCACCTGGTCCACGTGGAATACATATTGCTCCAGCTGCGGCGGGGGGCTTTGGATTTCACCCTTGGAGAGCATGATCTCAGATATAGCGCGGTCATTAGCCAGAAAATCCCTCACGGTTCGCTCGTGAGCCAGCAGCTTGAGAGCCAGCGGGCTGGCGGCAACCTTCAAGTGAGGCCATAGTTTCTGCAGGTGCGGTATGGCGCCTATATGGTCTGCATGAGTGTGGGTCAGTACCACATATTTGATGCGCTGCGGGTCGATTCCGAGCTGCCTGATCTGATCCACAATGATGGCAGAAGTGGCACCGGTGCCGCCTTCAATAATCATGCCGTTTTGGCCCAGGGAGAGATATACCGGGAAGGATACGGTTCCCAACTGGTAGAAATGTTCTGTAACCTTGATTGGTTTATGACGATGTGTTTTCATGTAGTTAATTCCTTTCTCCAGCAATATATTTTGCGTGTCAATACGCTATCATACCTACCTCAGGGATATTGCACGGGGCCTGGATTATGCCTGGAGAAAAAATAACGCCAGGGGCAAAGCCCTGAGTGGTATTAGAGGAGTCCGCTGAAAATTCTTACAATCGTAAGCAATTTCCGCGGACTAGCTAAAGATGAAGATAAAAACCGGACGGAAAGAACGTGGAGATGCCTTATATGATGTTTTACCTGTCATCTATATTCCTTCCGTTGATTCAGTATTTAGTGATTGTATAAAACATAAGGCTGTTTGTCAAGAATACATTGCCAAAACTGCCTACTTTGTATATTATTAGTGCAATTTTGTACAGGGATTTTTATACCCACGGGAACTGGTATAACATGCGGAGAATTGATCATGAACTACCGTAACCTTGGCAACTCCGGACTTAAAATTTCCGAGATCGGTCTTGGCGGGAATACTTTCGGCTGGACAATAGATGAAACGGCAAGCATTGCCGTAGTACATCATGCTCTGGAACAGGGCATTAATTATATTGACACTGCTGATATGTACGACCGGGGCAAGTCAGAACAATTTATCGGCAAGGCTATCCGGCAGCGGCGCCATGAGGTAATCCTGGCGTCCAAGTTCGGCCGACCGATGGGGGATGGCCACAACCAGCGGGGTGGATCAAGATATTATGTTATGCAAGCCATAGATGCCAGCTTAAAGCGTTTGGGAACCGATTATGTTGACCTCTATCAGATGCATCAGCCGGATCCTTCAACACCAATCGAAGAAACATTACGTGCTCTCGATGACCTGGTAAAATCTGGCAAGGTAAGATATATCGGGACTTCGAACTTTTCCGCATGGCAACTCAGTGAAGCTATCTGGACATCCAGGGTTAATCAACTGCATACCTTCATCACCGAGCAGCCTCGCTACAACCTGCTGGAAAGGGGCATAGAAGTTGAACTGGTGCCATTCTGCAAAAAAAATAATATCGGCATTATTCCCTGGGGGCCGCTGGCCGGAGGTTTTCTCACCGGTAAATACCGCCGGGATGTTGCAGCGCCTGCAGACTGGCATATACCCTTCACCTCTCATGTTTATGGCAATATCCTCACCGACGAAAATTATCGGCTCATCGTCAAACTGGAAGCATTTGCAGTACAGAGAGGCCATACATTAACAGAGCTTGCCATCGCCTGGCTGCTGTTTAAGCCATGGGTATGCACCATTATTGCCGGCGTCAGGGACATACATCAGCTGGAATTAAACCTCAAAGGTGCAGATTGGAAACTGACTCCCGAGGAGATCTCCTCCATAGACGCCATTGTAAGCGGAAAAGGCTGATATGGGTCAGCCTTGCAGGTGTTCTGAAAAACCTTCTAGACCCACTCTTTAACGATATCGGCAAAAGGCAATACCAGACATACTTTTGGCAGCACTTTCAGTGTCGCATCATGCGCTTCCCTGTCCATGGATGAAACGCAATCACTGACTACAATCGTATAGAAATCCCTGGCCACCGCATCCCTGGCACTTGTACATATGCCTATCTCGGTGGAGATCCCGGAAAAAAGCAGCGTAGTTATGCCTGCATTCCTCATCATCCGTTCAAAATGCGTGCCAATAAATATACTGTGCGTATATTTATCCAGAACAACCTCATTCTCCCGCGGGCTGATTTCAGCAGGGATTTCCGATTCAAAGCTGCCCTGCTTCATAAATACGGGTAATTTCTCCGGGTTATCCACTTTGTGCCGCTTCATCTGCATGAAGAGACTGAAGGAGGAATAATACCCCCGCGGCAAAGGCGTTATCTTTGAGTAGATTACAGGTGTTTTCTTTTTCCGTGCCGCATCCAGCAACTGCTTAATGTTTTGCAGAAATTCCACCTTATTAAAGATATTGTTTACCAGCGCATTCTGCACATCCCAGATTACCAGGGCAGTATGCTCCTGACTTATGATCTCGTTTAAATTTCTATAAACCAGCGGACTTTCCATATACATGTGCTCTTTCCCCCTTCACCCTGTTTTATCAGAGACTGCAGTTCAATGTCAATGAAAACTGCCGGTCGACTTGAGTATATTGGACTTCACTTCCTTAATTTCATATACCCATTTGCTTTTATCTGAAAGTATGGTGTGCCGGTTATTAGATAGCAAGATTCTCGCATTATAAGAACGATTAAGGCTATAGTATTGTTAGTCATAAGGTATGTTTAGCTACGCTAACTCAAGTAATTTGCCCACCTTTTCAAATGCCCTCTTATATGTGTAAAATAGACAAACACGACTAGGAGTAGAGAAGTGAGAAGGTTCATCAAGAATCAGATTGCCATTTTATTGCTTGGTTTCGGTTTTTGGCTCCCAATTGCAGTCTTAATTTTCATTATTGTTTTTCTGTTCAATAGGTTAGAAGAAATCGGGAGAGGAGTTTTATCGGCTTTTCTTCCGGAAAAGTACTTATTTTCGGGTCTAGGCATCCTTCTTGGCATAGTAATTGTGTATCTTTCAGGAATTCTATTGAAATCAACGAAAATCAA
>CAZTHJ010000110.1:0-4866 GCA_964613565.1 uncultured Dehalococcoidales bacterium
TCCAGTCTATCCCCGGCAGCAACAGGTAGGCAATGAGGAAACCCAGGAAAAATGGTAACAGAGGTTCCCAGAGTACCAGGACAATGGCAAAGACAATCACCAGCCCGATGAGAAAGAGGAACAGATGCCTGTTTTGCCTGAAGACGCTTCCAGTTTTCGACATACGATTATTCACCAGTATAGCACAGCAAAAGCATGATTTCGATGGTACTTGTGTACTGCTTCCGGCCAGGGTGGTCGGCCACTCTGTGTAGCACACCGCCTTAATATCATGGATCCTGCAATATTTCTACATAATAACTTAATATTCGTGCCTCATAATGGGCACAGCTGAAATGAGAGGCAGCAGGCTGCTTGACTTCATTCATTCTTTACGGTTAAGGTTAATTTATTGCAAAAAGATCTTAATATAAGCCGCAGGGAGTTTATGCGGCGTTTTGTAAGTCTGGGCTTGAGCGCAGCCGCCGCAGCCGCTCTTTTTTCTGCCTTTGCCTGCAGGCAGGAAAGCCCTACCACGAGTATTCCCCCGGAAAAAGAAGGGCAGGTACAAGCAGCATCACCAGCTGATGCCTCTTCTTATCCGGCGGCTTATCCCTACCTGGCTGTGGCCAGGGGCGAGGGACCCAGCGACATCACCCAGGCTGCCATTAATGCCCTGGGCGGCATGGGGCGTTTTGTTAACACGGGTGCCGATGTCATCCTTAAGCCCAATATCTGCGTGGGCTATCGCTCTTACGAATATGCGGCTACCACCAACCCCGAGGTGGTGGGCACTGTCACCCGTCTATGCAGGGAAGCCGGTGCCAGGCGTGTCCGGGTCATGGATTCCCCCTTCAGCGGCACGGCAGCCGGGGCCTATAACCAGAGCGGCATTGAGGGAGCTGTCAAAGCTGCTGGCGGTGAAATGGAGATCATGAGCAATATCAAATACAGGGATGTGGCCATTCCCGCAGGCAAGGCCATCAAGTCCTGGCCTGTTTACGGGGAGATACTGGATGCCGATGTGCTGATTAACCTGCCCATTGCCAAGCATCATGGTTCCGCCGGTCTCACGCTGGGCATGAAGAACCTTCTCGGTATCGTCAAAAACCCCAATCAGTTCCATCTCCACGGGCTGCACCAGTGCATTGTCGACCTCAATTCGGCGCTACATCCTACTTTAACTATTGTGGATGCAGTGCGTATTCTAACCCGCGGCGGCCCCACCGGCGGCAATCTTGACGACGTTAAGATGGCCAATACAGTGATTGCCTCTACGGATATAGTGGCTGCGGATGCCTTTGCCGCAACCCTCTTCGGCCTCAAGGGCGGAGATATTGAGTATATACGTAAGTCTGCCGACCTGGGCCTGGGCAGCATGAACATGGATAACATCATGATAGAGGAAATAGATGTCTGAAAACAGCCCCCTCACTTCGTGCGATGAAACTACGCAAGACAGGCCTGCTCGCACCGATTCACAATGGCATAGATGGCGTCAGGCGGTGCAGGCGCTGGCCTTTATACTTTTTCTTATACTTACCTTTGTGACCCTGCAGGGGGTTACGCCTTTTTTCCACGACCTCTTTTTTGACCTGAATCCGCTTGTCGGCATTGCGGCCATGCTGGCTGGCAAGACACTGATAGTGGGCATGCTTTGGGGCTTGTTCACGCTGGTTTTGACCCTGCTCCTGGGCCGTGTCTGGTGCGGCTGGATCTGCCCGCTAGGCACGATTCTGGACTGGGTTCCCTCCCGCAAGTCCGGCAGAAAAGAAAAAGACCTGCCATCTTACTGGCGCTATATTAAATATCTGCTGCTTTTTGCCATCCTCTTCGCTGCCCTTCTGGGCAGCCTTACGCTCATCTTTCTCGATCCCATCACGCTGCTCTTCCGTACGCTGTCGGCCGCTGTTCTGCCCGGGCTGAGTTTCCTGGCAGGTGCCTGGAACTTTTTGTTTTACCAAATCGGTTTCCTGCAGCCGCTGGCCTCCTGGCTGGATACTGTGTTGATGCCCTGGCTGATTACACAGCAGCAATTCTATCTGCCCAACCTGATCCTGCTGGCGGTTTTTGTGGCCGTGCTGGCGCTGAACGTTGTGCGCGACCGCTTCTGGTGCCGCTATCTGTGCCCGCTGGGCGGGCTGCTGGCGCTTGTATCCAGGGTTTCCCTTTTTGGCCTCAAGGTAAACCGGGACGGATGTAAATCCTGTAGCAGGTGTGCTGCCGTCTGCCCCACCGCGGCCATTGATCCTCAGCATGATTATGCTGTGAAAACAAGCGAGTGTGTACTGTGCATGAACTGCGTGGACAGCTGCCACTTTGGCTCATACGAATTCATGCTTCTCTGGGGTAAACAGGCTGCATTACAGCCGGCGGACAGTTCCAGGAGGCGGTTCCTTTGTACGCTGGGGTCCGGCCTGGCGGGTGCTCTGCTGCTGCGTTTCCTGCCTCTGGCCGGGGGCACTGGGGAGCCTGTATTGCGTCCTCCCGGTGCAACAGAGGACCGCATTGCCAGTTTATGCATACGCTGCGGCGAATGTGTCAAGGCCTGTCCCACCTCTGCCATCCAGCCATCTTCCGCCGGCTGGGAGGGCCTGTGGACGCCGCAGATGCAGATGCGGCATGGCTACTGCGACTACGGCTGCAATGCCTGTGGCCAGGCCTGTCCTACCGGGGCTATACCGCCGTTGGGGTTAAGGGAGAAAAATCTGGTCAATATAGGCAGGGCACACATCGATCATGAGCGCTGCATTCCCTGGTCACAGGGTACCAACTGCGGTGTCTGCGAAGAGGTCTGTCCTGTACCCAATAAGGCAATCCGCTTTAATACGGGTACTGCCTCGCCGCAAAATGGTCAGGTGGTCAATATCAACCTGCCTGAGGTTGTTACCGGGCATTGCATCGGCTGCGGTATCTGCGAGAACAAGTGCCCCGTAGCTGGACAATCTGCCATCAGGGTCTATCCCGTAGATGCAGTACCAGGCGGCCAGGGTGGTGGTGGAAGAAGAGGACAAAGGTAGACTAATTACAGCCCGGCAATTCGGTCGAAAGACGAAGTCCGGGAATAACTGTAATCACGATCACAGTGTGGCGATCCCTTTTCGCATTTGGACACTATAGTCCAAGCTTATCAGCTATGCCCTGCATGGCCTTTAACACGATCCCGATATGTTCCTCCAGGGGTATGCCCAGCTCGCTGGCACCCTGCTCAATTTCACTGCGGTTGACGGTAGCGGCAAAGGCTTTCTGATGCCATTTCTTGAGCACCGACTCCACTGTGACATCGGCAATTTTCTTTGTTGGCCGCGTCAGAGCCACTGCTACGATCAGCCCGGTCAGCTCGTCCACGGCGAAGATGGCCTTTTTCAGGTACGTATCCCGTGGCATACCCGTGTATTCGGCATGCGCCAGCACACCGTCGATGAGCTCCTGCGCGTATCCCTGTTCTTTGAGATAGGCACAGCCCTGGTAGGGATGGTTTTCGCGTCGGGGATATTTTTCATAATCGAAATCGTGCAGCAGCCCAACTATTTCCCATCTGGCAGCATCTTCCCCCAGCTTTTCGGCATACGCTTTCATAGCCGCAGCTACGGCATAGGCATGCCTCTTGAGGTTGATATTGCTGCACCAGTCATCCAGTATTCTGCTGGCCTGTGCATGTGTCGGCCAGTCCGTCATAGCTGTTATCCCTCCTTTCTGCTGTAGATGCAGCCGCAGTAATCTTGTCTGTAGATGCGCAGTTTTTGCGCCATGGCGGAGGCCTTTTTAAAGCCGTCTTTCTTCTTGAAATCGCGCGCCAGAAAGGTATCCCCGCCGATTTGTCTGCCGATCCTGTTGATAACCTGCGCCGATTTTTTAGGTCCCGTGGTAAGCGTGCTGGTAAATGCCTGAGCACCTGTCTGACACATGTAATCATAGGTGGCTTTGAGCCGGATTTGGTGGCATAGAGTACAGCGTTTCCCTCCCTCCTTTTCCCCTGCCAGACCTGCCGTTTCCCTTAACCACTGGTTGGGATCATATAGTCCGGCAACCAGGCTGAAGCCAAATTCAGAGGCCACCTTGTGTGCCGCTTCCAGCCGCAGCGCATATTCATCGGCCGGGTGTATATTGGGGTTGAAGAAATAGCCCAGCACCTCATGGCCTTCATCCAGCAGATCTCTGGCTGCTGCCGCAGCACAAACCCCGCAGCAGATATGCAGCATTATTTTCATCTATTTACCCTGTCATATGATATAAGTAATTTTGCTACCTGGCCAGCATTTGCAGGGAGATAACAGACGGCTTGCTCACCGATCTGTCCGCAGGGATAAAGGTGCCGTTCATAATATCTACGCTGATTTGCCTGCCTGTCTCCGCTGAATTCGCTATTACGTTTTCCAGCATCAGACGAGAGGGTAAGCTGGAATCGCTTGTGCTCTGGAAAGTGATCATGGCCAGTGTCCCGCTGCCATTAATGCCCTGCTTATCCATAATGCCGATGATCACCTTTCCCGTTGTATCAAAGCTGTAGGCCAGGGTGCTTTCCCTGGTACTGGCACCGCGCTCTACGTTAACGGCTTGGAGCAGCAGTGGATCATATTGCAGCTCCATGTGCACGCTGCTGATATTCTCAAAATTCTGCATGTTTAGTGGTACCTTGACGCTATATGTG
Organism: uncultured Dehalococcoidales bacterium; assembly: GCA_964613565.1. Classification (GTDB taxonomy): domain Bacteria; phylum Chloroflexota; class Dehalococcoidia; order GIF9; family UBA5629; genus CAZTHJ01. The sequence goes on from CAZTHJ010000110.1 coordinate 4,631, forward strand.
GATTGCACGCAACCTGGCGCAAACAGCAGTGTCAGCGCTGCCAGCAGGGTTAATATGAAAGGCCTGTATTGCATCCGGTATGTATCAAATTATACTAGACTTGAAGAGCAAGTAGAAGCAAGGAACCGCTGCAGAACATATTCTCCGCATGTTTACCCGCCCAGCTTCTCGCGCAGGGTTTTCAGGTTCACGATATCGTCGCGGTTATACTCCAGCAGGGTCTTCAAGGAGGCCTC
>CAZTHJ010000111.1:0-4839 GCA_964613565.1 uncultured Dehalococcoidales bacterium
CGATAGTTCAAGGGTGGCCCTTATCGGGCATAGCCTTGGCGCCCTCGCATCCATCCTGGCTGCAAAGACAGTCAAGCCAAAAGCGATAGTAGCCTTATCGTGCCCTTATGAAATAAAGGGGAAAGTGCTCAATGATCTTTCTAATAAGGCTTTCCCTTTGCTGAGGTGGTCGGTTACTCTTATCTGGAGGTTTATCACCTTATTCATGGGCCTGAAAGTAAAAGTTAGTTGGAAAAAGTTTCTTGAGTCATGGTCTCAGATGGAGCTTTCGTCAGCACTTGCCAAGCTTGATGCATGTGACAAGCTCTTTATTTTCAGCGAAGGCGATATGATAACTCCTTACAGGAAGTTCGCACAAATCTTTGAGAATGCACCCGGGCCCAAGACAAAAATGTTGACCAGAGGGTCTCATCAAACACCGCTGGAAGCGGAGATTCTGCGCTTCGAATGGGTTGGCTGGGTGGTCTCCGCTTTAACCGCTTGAGAAAGCCTGCGGAATCCCGGGTTATCCCTTGCCATCAGTCTGGCCGCCGTCCTCCTGCGGAGGAGGTGGAAGAATCATGTTATTCTCTGCAGTGGCCGCTTCGAACTGGCTGCGATACAGCGAAGCATAGAAACCATTGGCCGCCAGCAATTGATTATGATTTCCCTGTTCCACGATGTCCCCGTCATTGATTACCAGGATGGTATCGGCATTGCGGATGGTGGAAAGCCGGTGCGCTATGACGAAGCTGGTCCTGTCTTTCATGAGCTCTTCCATGGCTTTTTGGATGAGCACCTCGGTGCGGGTGTCGACCGAGCTGGTGGCCTCGTCCAGGATCAGGATATCGGGGTCGGCCAGGAAGGCGCGGGCTATGGTGAGCAGCTGTTTCTGTCCCTGGGAGATGTTGCTGGTCTCTTCATTCAAAACCAGGTCATAGCCCTGGGGCAGGGCGTGCACAAAGGAATCAACGTAGGCCATCCTGGCCGCACTGATGACCTGCCCGTCGCTGGCGCCCAGGTCCCCATAACGGATGTTTTCCCGGATGCTCCCGTTGAAGAGCCATGTGTCCTGCAGTACCATGCTGAAGATGCTGCGCAGTTCTTTACGCGTAAATTGCCGGATATCCACGCCGTCAACCTCGATAGACCCGCTGTCGACATCATAAAAACGCATGAGGAGCTTGACGATGGTGGTCTTGCCCGCGCCGGTAGGCCCTACGATGGCAACCTTTTGCCCTGTACGGATGTCCGCGGAGAAATCATGAATCACGGACTTGCCGGGCAGATAGCCGAAACGCACATTGCGGAAGGATACATTGCCGCTGACATGCTCCAGGCTGACGGGATTGGCCGTTTCTACTATTTCCTCCCCTGCGTCCAGGAATTCAAAAACGCGTTCAGCGGCGGCCGCAGTGGACTGCAGGACATTGGCAATATTGGCCGTCTGCGCGAGAGGCATGTTGAACGACCTCACATACTGGATAAAGGCCAGAATATCGCCGACCCCGATGCTCCCCAGCACAGCCAGATAGCCGCCCAGTATGCTGACCGCCACATAAGCCAGATTGCCCACGAAGTTCATGATGGGCATCATCATGCCTGAGAGGAACTGGGACTTCCAGAACGCGCCATACAGCTCGCTGTTAAAACCGTCAAACTTGCTGATGGATTTTTCTTCGCCGTTGAAAGCCTTCATCACGACATGGCCGCCGTACATCTCCTCGACATGCCCGTTGACATGTCCCAGGTAGGCCTGCTGTTTCTTGAAATATTTCTGCGATGCCTTTACCACGCGGCTGATGATGAGCACGGACAGCGGCAGGATCACCAGCGCCACCACAGTCATCAGCCAGCTGATGGTCAGCATCATGATAAGCACGCCGATAATGGTGACCACAGAGGTGATAATCTGCGTGAGGTTCTGCGTCAGCGTGGTATTGATGGTGTCTATATCATTTGTAATCAGGCTCTGGACTTCACCGTGGGTTTTCTCATCCAGGTACCTGAGCGGCAGCCGTTTTATCTTTTCAGCCACATTTTTGCGCAGGTTGTAGGTTATCTTCATGGCAATGCCGGACATGATATAACCCTGGATATAGTTGAAGGCTGCACTCAAAAGGTACAGGATAAGCAGTATCACGGCTATCCTGCCGATGTATTCAAAATCAATGGCGGCGCCGGGAACACCCATGGCTTTGGAGACGACGCCTTCAAAGAGCCTGGTGGTGGCATTGCCCAGCAGCTTTGGCCCTATGATGGCGAAGACGGTGCTGGCAATGGCAAAAAGGAAAACGATAACCAGCCGGATGCGGTATGGCTTGAGATACTGCAGGAAAGTCCGCATGGTTTTGCGGAAACTCTTGGCCTTTTCGCCGGGCATCATGGCGCCCATGGGTCCATGGCCGCCCGGTCCTCCGCGTCCCGGTCCGGGGGGACCCATGCCTGCCATACGGCCCCGCTGTTGGGTGCTGCCCTGCTGGCTCATGTGTTCAGTTCCTCCCGGGATAACTGGGACAGGGCAATTTCGCGATAGATGTTGCTGGTCTGCATGAGTTCACTGTGAGTGCCAATGCCGGCAATGCGGCCGCCGTCCAGCACCACAATCTGGTCTGCGGTCATGATGGTGCTGAGGCGCTGGGTCATGATGAGTACCGTGGCATCGGCCGTTTCCTTCCTCAGCGCTTTTCTCAGCGCAGCATCGGTCTTGAAATCAAGGGCCGAGAAGCTGTCATCGAAGATATATATTTCCGGTTTCTTGATCAGGGCGCGGGCAATGGACAGGCGCTGTTTTTGCCCGCCCGAGAGGTTGGTTCCGCCCTGGGAAACAGGCGTGTCATAGCCCGTATCGCTTCTGTCGATAAAATCCTGCGCCTGGGCTATCCCGGAATAGCGGGCAATTTCTTCATCCGTAGCATTATCAACTGCATAGCTGATGTTGCTCTTGATGCTGCCGGAGAATAAAACCGCCTTTTGCGGTACGTAACCGATTTTATCCCGCAGGTCATGCTGGGCCACCTCCCGCACATCAAGACCATCTACAAGCACCCTGCCGGCTGTAACGTCGTAAAAACGGGGGATCAGGCTGGCCAGAGTGGATTTGCCGCTGCCCGTGCTGCCGATAAAGGCCGTCATATGCCCCGGCCTGGCAGTGAATGTTATATCACACAGGACGTCATCCTCTGCGCCGGGATAGCGGAAGGATACGTTCTGGAACTCCAGCAATCCCTTGAGGTCACTTCCGAACTGTGCCGGCGTGGGCGGGTCCTTGATGGCTGCCTCCGTATCCAGCACCTCGCCGATCCTGTTGGCGGAAACGCTGGCCCGCGGCACCATGATGAACATGAAGGATACCATGAGGAAGGAGAAAATAATCAGTACGGCATATTGCATGAAGGCCATGAGGTCGCCGACCTGTGTGGTGCCCGCATCCACCTGGTGGGAGCCGACCAGGATTATCAGCAGCATGACACCGTTCATAATGAGCATCATCACGGGCATCATGAATACCATGATACGGTTGACGAAGAGATTGGTCCGGGTCAGGTCGAGATTTGCCGTGTCAAACCTGCCTTCTTCATGCTGCTGCCGGTTAAAGGCCCTGATTACCATCAGGCCCGAGAGCATTTCACGGGTAACCAGGTTGAGCCTGTCGGCCAGTTTTTGAATATATTTAAATTTGGGCACGGCGATGCTGAAAACGACTGCTATCATGACTACCATGATGCCAATTGCCCCGGCGATGATGCCCAGCATGGCCCTGTCGGCGTCTATCACTCTGATGATGCCGCCGATGGCGATGATGGGGGCATAGAAGGCGACTCTGAACAGCATCACCATCAGCATTTGTATCTGTGTAATGTCGTTGGTGGAGCGCGTAATTAGTGAAGCCGTGGAGAACCTGTCAAATTCCGTATTGGAGAAGCTTTCCACCTTCACAAACAGCTTGTGGCGCAGGTCACGTCCCAGGCCTGAGGCGATGCGTGCCGATAAAAAGCCCACGGTGATGGAACAGGCTACACTGGCCAGTGTCAGTAACAGCATCAGTAGCCCGATTCTCAGTATGTAGTCGGTCTGAACCTTGCCCATGTCCATGCCGAGGGCCCTGTATTCCGCTGCAATGTAGCTGATCGAATATTGTGTGAGGAGGCCGGGCTGAATTGAGTTAAGCTGCGATTGTACCATGCTGCGGAGATCGGATAACCGTTCAGCCGGCAGTGAAGCAATCACTGTAAAGGGGTCCGTGCCGGCAGGGATCTGTAAGGGGGTTCCGGCAAAAATCTCACCGCCTCCCTTTTCAATGGTGGAGACCACAGGCAGGTATTTGCTGAAAATAAGGTCCAGCCGGGATATCTCCGTGCTGTCTTTTGTATTTAGCCTGTACAGCGGCGTGCTGGCGAGATGCGGGTAGGTCTCCATATATTTTGCATTTTCGTCAGCGCTGAGTTTTTGCCCGTCCAGCAGGACGTAGTGCCCCGTGACCCTGGTTTTCTCCTCCTCGCTCATCAATAAGGTGAGCTTATTGAATTCATCAGCGCGCATGGCCTGGGGCACAGCGTTCTCAATGCCCCCCTGCTGGATGCCCACGTTGACGATTCTGGCCATGTAGGCAGGCAGGGCCAGGTCGGCCATGGCTGAGGCAAACAGCAGGACAAAAACGGCGGCTATTTGCCAGGCATATGGCCTGAGATTTTTGATCAGTTTCAGCATTTTATATTCAAGTTCTTAATTTTTTGAGATAGCTGAAAAAGAGGTGCAGCAGCCTTCCTTTTAACTAAGCCAACTATTTTAGCAATAAGCAGTATGCCGGGCAAACCCCGTTGGCGGCTTGGCCACCCTGCAAACCACGTTACCGGCGGG
>CAZTHJ010000112.1:0-4541 GCA_964613565.1 uncultured Dehalococcoidales bacterium
TCACGGGTAGTTCTTCCGGTATCGGCCTTGCCATCTGCCGAAGGCTGTGTGAAGCTGGCGCCTTTGTCTATGTTGCCGACATCGATGACGCTGGTGGCCAGCAGGCCCTGCATGAACTGCGAAACACAGGATATGCCGCTGAATATATTCACTGCGATGTAAGCGAGGAAAAAGATGTTAGTAGCATGGCAGAGAGCATCATGCAGACCAGAAGTAGTATAGACATACTGGTAAATAACGCGGGCATTTTCCCCCGTCAGGCATTATCTGAGCTTTCACTGGAGTTATTAAATAAGATAATGGCAATTAATTTGAACGGTACATTATTATGCTGCCGTGAAGTGAGTAAGTATATGATCGCTGCGGGCAGGGGAGGCTGCATTATCAATCTTGCCTCCATTGACGCACTGCGCCCCACTATAAAAGGGCTGGCGGCTTATGATGCCTCAAAGGGGGCTATAGTCAGCCTGACCAGGAGCCTTGCGCTGGAGCTGGGACAGCATGATATCCGTGTTAACGCAATAGCACCCGGTGGCATCCTCACGGAGAATTTGCAGTCACAGATGCACAGCGTTTCCCCCGCCCAGGGCAAACAGCAGTTGAAGAATTTCATGCAGCGCATGCCTCTGGGACGTATGGGCAGGGCAGATGATGTGGCTAGGGTGGCACTTTTTTTGGCCAGCGAACTTTCAGGTTATATCACAGGCAGCCTGATCGTAGTTGACGGGGGCTATCTAATTTCTTGAGCATAGCCCTCTTTTATGATCGAAACGGGAGGTGTATTAATGAGCCAGGTAAAAATCATGACGGATTCGGTGGCAGGCATTCCCCAGAATCTCATAGAGGAATTTGATATCAAGGTGGTACCCGCTGCCAATATCTCGGTAAATGGCAGTACTTACGTTGAGGGCGTGGACCTCTCCATCTCAGGAGCCTATGAACTTATCGAAAAGGACCCGGACAGGTTCGTCACCTCGGCGCTCAATCCCGGTCAGCTACTGGAAACATATGAGGAACTGGCAAAGAACTACAAAGAAATAGTTTTTATTACCATATCATCAGCATTAACCGCATTGAACAGGACAGCGCAATTCGCTGCAGATACCCTGCACGAGGAGCAGAAGGATGTCAAGGTTACTGTGGTTGATACAAAAACCTGCGCCGGTGCTCAGGGCCTGGCAGTGCTGGCAGCCGCCAGGGCTGCAAAAAGGGGCAAGGATATGAATGCTATTGTAGAAATAGTGCAGAAGGTACGGCAGAATTCAGGCTACCTGGCCTATATCGACACACTGCGCTACGTTTATCGCACGGGCAGGATGTCCAAGCTTGCCTCACGCATGGCATCCATGTTTAACGTCAGACCGGTAAGTAAGATTACGGAGTCGGGGATGCTGGAATTCGTAGCCAGGGTCAAATCGAGGAAGCAGGGCATGACAAAGCTTTTAGATTTGATCGAACAGGATAAGGGTAGAGTGCCCATGCATTTCTGGGTTATGCATGCAGACGCTCCTGACTTCGCCGCAGATTTCTGTGAACTGCTCAAAAAGAGGTTTGAGGTGCTCAGCCTAACAGTCAGCGAATACAGCTCTGTCATGGGATACGGCACCGGCCGCGGCGCTCTCTCTGTGGGCTATCATCCGGAGCTGAATTTGGCCGAGTAATTTTGATATACTATAATATTTGTTCAGGTCATGAGTAACAGCACAGAGCTTAAAACACTCGAGCTTTTTCGCGAAACCAACCGTACCTTCCCCCAGACCAGGGAAATTCTCCAGTTCAAAAACCAGGGGGGGAAGGTTTTTGGCTGGCTCTGCACCTATGTTCCCGAGGAAATTATCCTTGCCGCAGGGGCACTGCCCATCAGGATCACCGGTGATATAGAGGAAGGCAATATAGAGGAAGGCAATGCTTATCTCTATATCAACAACTGCTCATTCTCCAGGAGCTGCTTTCAGCTCGGCATTACGGGACAGTATGACTTCCTGGACGGTGTTGCCGGCGGTTCCACCTGCGATGGAGCACGGCGGCTTTTTGACATCTGGCGCAATTATATCAATACACCTTTCTACCATATGCTTTCCGTGCCGCGCAAGTTCACCCCCGCCGCGCACAGGGTCTATTACAGCCAGGTAGTTAAGTTCAAGGAACATCTCGAGGAATTCCTCGGCATCCAGATCACTGATGAAGCGCTGATCAAAGCCGCGGAATTGTGCAATGAAATGCGGAACCTGCTCAAACAGCTCTATGAGCTGCGCAAGCTCGAGCAGCCACCTATCACAGGCGCCGAAATCATGGAGGTGCTGAATGCCTCCTTCCACATGCCCAAGGAAGTGTTTAATGATTACGTGAAAAAACTGCTCGCGGAGATAAAAGAGTCCGGCAGGGGCTTTAAAAGTCATATCCGGCTGATGCTTGTGGGCAGCGTGCTGCATAATCCGGAGTTTATTAAATCCATCGAAGATCTGGGCAGCCTCATAGTGACCGATGAGCTCTGCTCCAGCACGCGCTACTGGTCAGACCCCGTTATGCTTGAACCTGGAGAGCCGCCGCTTAAACCCATCGCACGGAGATACCTCAACAATTTCCCTTGTGCCCGTATGGTGCCCTCCGATGAACGCTTCAACCGTATCATACAACTGGCCCGCGATTTCCGTGTGGACGGTATCATCAGCCAGGTTATCCGCTACTGTGTTCCCTATGCCCACGATGTGCCGCTGCTCAAAAACAGACTCAAGCAGGCCAATATCCCTATGCTGGCACTTGATGTTGAGTACGGGACCTCAGGTTCAGGCCAAATACGCACCAGGGTTCAGGCTTTCCTGGAAATGATGGAGGGCAGCAGGAAGTGACTATTACACATGACCCGACTGAAAAAATTAACGCCATTATAAGAGCCTGCCGTCTGCTAAACAGGATGAGTCAGACTGGACCGGAAGCGCGTAAGAGCGACATCCTGTATTATCAAATGCTGGCTAACTATTATACCCATATTTTGAATGCGAGGAAGGAGGGTAAATTCATTGCGGCCCATACTGTCTTCTTCCCCAGCGAAATCCTCTACGCCATGGACCTCGTGCCCATGCACACGGAGACCACCACCTGGATGTCATCCTTGTTCCTCGGCGAGCAATCAGACTTGCTGGCTGCGGGAGCACAGCTGGGGCTGGCTCCAGAAATCTGCTCACCTCACCGTGGGTTGGCGGGTGCTTTCTCCATCAATGCCCTGCCCAGGCCAGATGTTATGTTATGGACCAATCTTATCTGCGATAATACTGCCAAGAGTGGTGAAATGCTGGCAGAACTGAACCGCTGCCCCAGCTTCTACCTGGATCATCCCTTCCAGGACAGCGTAGAGGAAAAGGAATATATGGTGGGTGAACTCAGGGATATGATCGCCTTCCTGGAAAAAGAATCCGGCCATAAGATGGACTACAAAAAGCTGTCCGACCTTGTCCAAAAGATGAACAGACAGATCGAACTGGTTCGTGAGATTAACGAATTGCGGCGCAAACGGCCCTCACCCTTCCCGGGATTGGGCTTTCTCAAACTGCTCACGGTGGACTATCTTTTCGCCGGCCAGCCGGAGGCCGTCCAGTATCTGGACACTCTAAAGGGTGAAATGCTTGATATGGTAGACAAGGGGAAAGGTGCAGTTTCCTCTGAGCGTTTTCGTCTCATGACCCTGTTTATGCCGCCACTTTATTTAATGAGTTTCCTGGAAAAAATCTTCCAGGAGCATGGCGCGGTCAGCGTTGTGGAGCCTATGTTCACCCGCTGGGGAGCGGGGAGTCTAGACCCCGCAAAGCCGCTGGAAAGCGTAGTGGAAAAATCCTTCCTCATACCGGAAAGCTGCAGTATGTATGGACCGCTCACTGACAATGCCATCACGGACTTGACTCAAAGCGTGGAAGAATACAGCGTTGACGGTGCTATTTACTGGGCATTCATCGGCTGCAGACATACCTGCGCCACCATCAAGCTGTTCCGCGATAAGCTCAACGAGGCCGGCATACCGGTGCTGACTATGGACTGCGATATTGTTGATCCCACCGTCAACCCGCAGGAAGAAATAGCGGAAAAGCTGGAGCGCTTTTTTGAGCTCCTGGAGGACCGTTAACTCATGCGGGCAACAGGCATTGATGTGGGCAGCCTGACCACCAAAGGCGTAGTCCTGCAGGGAGACACAATTCAGGCCTCGGTAATTCTGCCATCGGCTGATGAGGCTGCCGCCAGCGCACGCTCAGCCCTGGACGAACTCAAAGGGCAGTGCGGCACAGATGGTGATTTCTATGTAGTAGCCACCGGCATGGGCGGCAAGGCTGTTGACTTTGCTAATCAGCAGAAATCGATCACCACCTGTCTGGCAAGAGGAGTGCATTTTCTCTACCCTGAGGCAAAAACAGCCATAGATATGGGCGTGGAAAGCAGCACTGTCATTAAAATCAATCAGATAGGTAAGCTTGTGGACTGGGCCAACCATGATAAGTGCGCCTCAGGCACAGGCATCTTTCTGCAGCAGATGGCCAAGCTAATGCAGTTGT
>CAZTHJ010000112.1:4568-4803 GCA_964613565.1 uncultured Dehalococcoidales bacterium
CTGTCCCTGCGGGCCGCAGTGCCGGCCGATATATCCAATACCTGCGCTATCTTCGCTGAATCGGAAGTCATTTCACATGTCCATCGTGACCCGCCTACGCCCATGGCAGATCTGGCGGCAGGCATCTACCTTTCGGTGGTCAGCCGCATCATGGCGTTATGCAAAAGAATCGGAGTACAGAAGGAGGTTGCGGTCAGCGGCGGCGTAGCCCTAAACAAAGGGCTGGTTAAAATAC
>CAZTHJ010000113.1:0-4732 GCA_964613565.1 uncultured Dehalococcoidales bacterium
CATTTCTCTCCCTCCCTGGCGGCATAGGCTATGTGCCTGCTGTCCTGGCTGGTCAGCACCAGGTAGGCCACGATTTCATCATACCTCTTATCCGCCTCCTTCCCGTTAATCACAAGCACCTGCTGGCCGTCCACGTTATTGGTATAGATCAAGCTGTGATTGTCAGGCGTTATCTTGAAAGAATTCAATACCCAGTTATCCTTGTCGATCTGGACAAGCAGTGTTTCCTGTGTTTCCCGCTGCATGGCGGGCAGGTTCAGCTGAGGGGTGCATCCTATGAACAGCAGTACCAGCAGCATGACGCCGCCTATAAATATGGAACGGCTAATTTTCAATTCAGTACCTCCTGTAATTCAGAGCGCAGGCTAACCCAGTATGCCCATGACGCCTTCACGGATCATTTTAATGGCAATGGCAGCGAGAAATAACGCCACGATTTTGGACATGGCCCTGACGCCGCTCTGGCCGAGGAAGGAAACTACCCGGTTGGCCTGGTAGAACAGCAGCCAGGCAATGCCTATATTGGCGAGAAAAGAGAAGAGGACGATGAAGATGGAGTACTGCTCCGCCAGGATGATGAGTGTTGTCAATACAGCCGGACCGGCGATAAGCGGTGTGCCCAGCGGCACAACGCCGAACATCTCCCTGCTGTCTAAATCTTTTTCGTCTACCATCTTGCCCATGATCAGTTCCTTGGCCGCCAGCAGAAACAGGATCAGGCCTCCACCCACAAGGAAGTCTTCCAGCCTGATGCCGAGAAAGGTAAAAATACCCTTGCCGATGACGACGAAAATAAGCCCCAGCACCAGGGCTGTGATCATGGCAAATGTAGTCAGCCTTGAGCGTTCCGGTTTGGCCATATTGCTGGTCACGGGCATGTAAATAGGCAGCACACCGATGGCATCCATAGCCACAAACAGCGGTACAAAGGTCAGACCAAAATCCTGTAAAATCCTTAAGAATATTTCCATTATGCCTTATCTTTGGGGGCAGGCGCAGCGGGCTCCTCCAGCGCATCTTCGGAAAGGTCCTCCCCCACGTCGCTGCAGGCAATTGATGCCACCTTGTCATCCTCGTCCAGGCGGTTAAGATGCACGCCCTGCGTATCCCTGCCCTGCAGCGGGATCTCCGCATCGATGGCGATGCGTATCATGATGCCATTGGAGGTGACGATAAAGAGGTGCTGGTCTGCATGTATCATCATGGCGGAGATAAGCTTGCCGGTCTTGTAATTGACCTTCTGGGAGATAACTCCCTTGCCGCCTCTCTGCTGCAGCGGATAATTTTCCACCTTGCTCAGCTTGCCGAAACCGTTTTCGGTTACAGTTAATAACCTGGCGCCGGGGAAAACTTTTCCCATGGAGACAAGCTTGTCTCCGCGGTCGAGCCTGATGCCCCGTACACCGCCGCTGGTTCGTGAAGCCAGGCGCAGGTCCTTGACGGCAAACTTGATGGCTTTGCCGCCGTAGGAGACCAGCAGCACTGAATCGCTATCGCTCACCATATTAGCTGCCACCAGCTCTTCGCTTGTCTTGAGCTTCATGGCAATCAGCCCGGAGGCACGCACATTGGCGAATTTTTCCAGGGCTGTTTTCTTGATCTGGCCGCTGGAAGTGGCCATGACCATGAACAGGCCGGGCGTGGCTTCTTTGGAGACCACCAGTGCGGTAATCCTCTCCTTGAGCTCGATGGGCAGCAGGTTCACCACGGCGGTGCCCTTGGTGGTACGTGTCAGTTCCTGCGGTATTTCATAGCAGCGCAGCTTATAGACCTTGCCGCGGTTGGTAAAGATAAGCAGGTAATCATGCGTATCTGCAACTGCAATATGCTTGACCATATCGCTTTCACGCGTTTCCATGCCCTTGATGCCCCTGCCGTAGCGATGCTGCTTCTGGTAGGTAGTCGAGGGCAGTCGCTTGATATAGCCCTGTTCGCTGACTGTGATGACCACGTGCTGGTGGGGTATGAGATCTTCTTCCTGGAATTCCTCAACCTCTTCCTTGTGGATAGAAGTGCGCCGCTTGTCACCGTGCTTTGTCTTGAGATCATTGATCTCTTCCCTGATGAGGAAGAGTATTTTCTTGGGATTGGCCAGAAGGTCCTCAAGGTAAGCTATAGTCTTAAGTACCTCGTTATATTCATCCACGATCTTCTGCTGTTCCAGATGGGCCAGACGGCGCAACTGCATATCCAGGATAGCCTGCGCCTGAATCTGTGAAAGGCCGAATTTCTGCATCAGGTTCTGCCTGGCCATGTCCACAGTTTCTGATTTGCGTATCGTGGAGATAACCTCGTCCAGGTGGTCCAGTGCGATTTTGAAGCCTTCAAGTATATGTGCCCTGTCCCTGGCTTTCTGCAGGTCAAACTGGCTGCGCCGCGTGATCACGACCTTGCGGAAGTCGATATAGCAGGTGAGTGCTTCCTTCAGATTGATCACGCGCGGCTGGCCGTCCACCAGCGCCAGCATATTGATGTAGAAAGCGGATTGCATGGCAGTGTACTTATAAAGGTTATTGAGTATCTTGTTGGGCTGTGCGTCCCTGCGCAGCTCGATTACAATGCGCATGCCGTGCCTGTCGGACTCATCGCGGATCTCGCTGATGCCCTCGATTTTCTTGTCTTTGGACATCTCGGCGATCTTCTCTACCAGTGCGGCCTTGTTTGTCTGGTAGGGCAGCTCACTGATTACGAGGTACATGCGGCCGGCCTTGGTTTTTTCCTCGGCTACCTTAGCGCGAACAACCACCTTGCCCTGGCCGCTGGCATAGGCATTTTCAATGCCCTCGCGGCCCCAGATAATGCCGGCGGTGGGGAAGTCCGGCCCCTTGACGAATTTCATCAGGTCGTCTATTTCGGCATCGGGGTTATCAATTAAATAGGAGATCGCCTCGCAGACCTCGCTGAGATTATGCGGCGGAATATTGGTGGCCATGCCCACGGCGATGCCGGAGGAGCCGTTCACCAGCAGGTTGGGCAGCTTGGCGGGCAGCACTGAGGGCTCCTTCAAAGAGTCATCGAAGTTGGGGACAAAATCAACAGTATCCTTATCTATGTCTACCAGCATCTCATCGGCAATGCGTGCCAGCTTGGCCTCTGTATAGCGCATGGCTGCCGGCGGATCATTATCCATGCTGCCGAAATTGCCCTGGCCATCTACCAGCATATAGCGCATGGAAAAATCCTGGGCCATACGTACCATGGCCTCATATACGGAGGAGTCTCCGTGGGGATGGTATTTGCCCAGCACCTCACCCACGATACGGGCGCTCTTTTTGTGCGAGGTGTTATGGCGCAGCCCCAGTTCCTGCATGGCGTACAGGATACGCCTGTGTACAGGCTTCAATCCGTCACGCACATCCGGCAGTGCCCTGGAGACGATCACGCTCATGGCATAGTCCAGATAGGAGTTTTTCATCTCCTCTTCGATAATAATAGGTTTAATCATTCCGGAATCCATAAATTTATGTTTCCTCCTCCATGATGTCCTCCTCATCCATATCCGCCGAGGGTGTGCCTTCTTCAAGTATGGAGAAACCTTCGGGCAGAAGCTCGCCGGCTTCCTCTCCCATGTACTCTCCCTCTTCCATGTCTTCCAGTAGTTCATCCTCTTCCACAGTCCGCCTTCTCAGGATGGTATCCTTGATATGAGGCTGGAAGCCTTCAACCGGTTTTGGTGGGAATGATATTTTCCCATGCTGCTGAGGAGCCTGATAAGTTTCCTTGATAATTACTTTTAGTTTGCCTTCACTCATGGCTACAATCGCCGCAGAATATTTATTACCGCCGTTTATCAGCCTGGCAATGCGGGGGCCGTGTTGCGGCTCTACCTGTCCCAGTGTTTCACCCTGCTCGCTCTCCACCATGAGCTGCTGACCTCTCACCTTGAGATTAACTTTGTCGCCGGCAGCCATCCCGGCAAGGATTTCTTCATCAGCCAGGTTATACAGGTTAACTACCCCTGACTTGCCGGCTTCTCCCACGAACTGATGTGGAGCTACCTTAGTGCGCTCTATTTTGGCCGGCAGCTTGGCGGCTTTGAGTTGCGTGATCCTGTTCAAATTCTTCAGGGCAATGTTATTGTCCGTATCCATCTGGAGCACTTTGTTATAGGCTTCGCTGGCATTGTCCAGCTCCACCAGCTCCATATAGGCTTTGCCCAGCCGGTTATAGGCATCTATCTCCGTCGGCATATTCTCAATGATGCTCAGATTAACGGCGATAGCTTCCTTCCACCTGGACTGCATGGCCAGATTAATTGCTTCCTGGCTCATCTGTCGCACCAGACGAGTTTTTTCATCACTTTCTGCAAACATACTCACCCCGCTGAAAAAAGGTTAGGGTTAATTATATATAACGTAATTGTCCTGCCCCTGGTTAATTTGACCGCAATATTATATACAAATAGAATTTATTTTCAAGTGCTCGCTTCAAATCGGGCTTATACAGATTACACGAAAATGGAAATATGGGCAAAGATTTGGCCTTGCAGCCCACCAAAACCGTTTGACCACTGCTGACAAAACAAATATAATAGTTATGAGCATATGCTCATAACAGGAGGTTTAACAGCAGTATGCCGCGACCGGTGAAATGTCGCAGGGTAGCCGCTCTCCCCGGTGTGATCTATTTTAAACCTGCGGGAATACCCATGAGGGAGCTGGAGGAGACCTGCCTTTCAGTTGAGGAAATGGAGGCTTTGCGCCTTAAAGAAATAGAAAGCATGGACCAGGAA
>CAZTHJ010000114.1:0-2011 GCA_964613565.1 uncultured Dehalococcoidales bacterium
GTGTAAGGCCATGAAAGAACCTGAAAAATACAGGGAGTTGATCGTTCGCGTAGCCAGCTACTGCACGTATTTCGTTGAGCTTACTCAGGCGCAGCAAATGGATATCATTAACCGGACAGAACAGCATAAATGGTAGGACTTGATAGCGTAACGGCCAGGCATGATCAGAAAAACGGTGACAGCGCTGAAAATTCATCTTTAACACGCATTGTTCTCAGTATCAGCAGAATGACCGTCCACAATGGGCCGGGAATTCGCACTCTAATTCTATTTAAAGGCTGCCCCTTGCGTTGCCTTTGGTGCTCCACCCCTGAGTCACAAATGGAGCATCCGGAGATATCGCTTTATCCTCACAAATGCAACGCTTGCCAGCAATGCTTGAGCAACTGCCCTGTAGGCGCCATAAATATTAAAGAGGTGAGCATTGAAATAGACAGAGGGATATGCACGAGCTGCGGCAAATGTGCTGAGGCGTGCTATACGGAGGCAATACAGTTGCTGGGAAAACCCATGAGCGTTGACTGCCTGCTAGCAGAGGTCAAAAAGGATGCAGTAATTTATAAACATTCTAAAGGTGGAGTCACAATTTCTGGAGGGGAACCTTTGCTGCATCCCCATTTTAACGAGAAATTATTAAAAGCCTTAAAAGAGAACGGCATAAATGTTGGCGTTGATACCTCCGGCTATGTGCCATGGTCCAATATTGAACGTGTGCTGCCCTATATTGACTTTTTTCTCTGGGACCTGAAGCATCTAAATTCAGAGAAGCATAAAGCCTTCACAGGCGTCTCCAATGATCTGATCCTTGAAAATGCTAAATCAGTATCTGAACGCAAGGTCCCCATATACATCAGAATACCCCTCATCCCTGGATATAACCAATCAGAGGATAACTTAAAAGCAACATGTGAATTCGTACGCACTCTCGCATCTGTGGTCGAAGTAGATTTGATACCGCTACATCATCTTGGTATGGCAAGATACAACAGCCTGAACCGGCCTTATACGATTGCTGAATTACCACTTATAGCGAACGATGTCCTGCAGAGTTTGAAATACAAGGTTCAATCTTATGGCCTGGCATGCAGTATTATCGATTAGCTTTATCCTTGCTTATGATATGCGGATGACACAACATTGATGATGCAGCATTTAATAGAAGCGCACAAACCTGAGACGGAATCCATGATAAAAGTAACCGGGCTTAAGGAGGCCATAGCCAAGCATATTAAACCCGGCATGAGCCTGCATCTAGCCGGAGGTATCGGCGGCCCCAGCGCCGCTATCTGCGAGATAATCCGGCAGTTTTACGGCAAAAAGCCAGGCTTTACATTGATTCAGAGCACTATCACGGGACACGCCCTCAACCTGCTCCGCAGCGGTTTGGTGCAAAGAATTATTTTTTCCGCCTGCATTGACATTTCAACCTCCTCACGCCCTAGCAGAATCATGCAGAAAATCTGGGCTAACAAGGAGGTCAAGGCTGAGAACTGGTCACTGCTCTCGCTGCAGCAGAGGCTGATGGCGGGTGCTTTAGGTTTAAGATTTTTGCCTACGCGTTCTGTGGGGGGCAGCGATATAGCTGCAGAAAACTGCGACTCGTACAGGCAGATCATTGACCCATTCAACGGAAAGGGTAAGGCCGGACTGGTAAAATCCCTTAACCCGGATATATCTATAATACACGGCTGTGCAGCGGACAGGCACGGGAACACCGTGCTGCCAGTGCCCTACGGCGACGATATTTGGGGCTCGCTGGCCAGCAAGAACGGGGTACTGGTGACCGTGGAAAAGATACTCCATGAGAGGGAAATTCACAAGTATGCCGCTCTGGTCAAGATACCTGGCTACATGGTGAGGGCGGTTTCCCTAGCACCGTTGGGTATGCATCCCTTCTCCTTGGCAAATCCGGGATTGCAGAATTTTTCTGGCTATGAGGCCGATATCAGATTCCTTAGTGAACTCCACGGTGCCATGCTGGATAGGATAAAACATGATGCCTGGATCAAGA
>CAZTHJ010000114.1:2027-2378 GCA_964613565.1 uncultured Dehalococcoidales bacterium
GCTGGATTGCGGCGCATGGAAGGACTACAGGAACATGCTGGGGCGGCATAGGATAGCCAGCCTGCGTTATGAGGGGGGAAAGCTGGTTGCTTTTAGGCAACCTGCATCGTCCGTAGCTCCGCGCATGCAACAACAGGACCTAGCTGCTGAACAAATGATGCTAATTACGGCAGCCAGAGAAATAGTAGCCAGTATTGTTAAATCAGGATACAAGTTGATGCTCACAGGAGCGGGCTCACGTGCTATCGCTGTCTTCATGGCATACCACCAGCTGAGACGGCAAAAATACAATATTGAACTGATTAGCGGCAACGGCCAGCTGGGATATGAGCCCCAGCCGGGGGAAATATC
>CAZTHJ010000114.1:2423-4387 GCA_964613565.1 uncultured Dehalococcoidales bacterium
GCTGACGGATACCATCACAGCCCATGGAGTATTCGTGGCCGGTGCGGCCAGCAGATGCCTTAGTGTGATCGGAGCTGGCCAGATAGATAGATACGGCAATATCAATTCGACACTGACCTCCGAAGGTAAATTCCTGGTAGGGTCGGGAGGCGCCAATGATTCCGCCAACGCGCCGGAGGTGATATTGATCCTGAACCAGGATAGGGATCGCTTCGTGGAAAAACTACCATATATAACCGGGCGGGGTGACAATGTCAGCACGGTAATCTCAAGCATGGGCATATTTAAAAAAGCGGCAGGCAGAAAAGAGCTCAGGCTCACAGCCTGCCTGCCAGATGCCGCTCTGCCACAGCTCGAGGATAGGATAAAACGTATAAAAGATAACTGCGGCTGGCCGCTCAAGCTGGTCAAGCACGTTCATGATATGGAGATGCCCAGCCGCCAGGAACTGAAGCTGCTGGAAAGTCTAAGGAATACGAACCAATAGTCATACAAACTGTTGAGCGGCAGCACGTACAAAAAACAGGGGGGCTAACATATGTCGGGTCCATTACAGGGAATACGCGTAATCGAGTGCGCTGGTTATCTCAGTGCGCCTTCAGCGGGCTATATGATGGGAGATTTGGGAGCGGAAATCATAAAGATAGAAGACAGGATCAAGGGAGACCCTGTGCGGGGCATGGAAACACTCTTCGGTGGAGCCATGTTCCTGCCTGACGGCACCAATATCATGTTTGAAACGGCCAACAGGAATAAAAAAAGTGTGACACTAGATCTGAAAAAGCCAAAGGGAAGAGAGCTTCTCTACAGGCTAGTGGCCAAGGCCGATGTTTTTTGCACCAACTACTCTCTGCCGGCCATCGACTCTCTGGGGTTGGATTATGAGAGCTTGAAAAAGCACAATCCCAGGATTATCTATGGGCTAGCAACTGGCTATGGCTCGATGGGAGAGGAGAAAAATAAACGCGCCTATGACACCATAGCGCAAGCCAGGTCTGGCATCATGACTGCACTGGGAGAACCAGGTACCCAACCTCAGCAGATAGGGGGCGTTATCTTCGACCAAATGACGGGCACTTTACTGATGAGTGGCATCATGGCAGCGCTTGTGGCCAGGGAGAAGCAGGGAATCGGGCAGAAGGTGGAGGTTTCCCTGCTGGGCTCCGGCATACACCTCCAGGCCTACAACGTTAACATGACACTGCTGCGCGGACGCCCAATGCCACGCAACTCCAGAAAAACGCTAAGAAATCCACTGTCGAATCATTACGAGTGCGCGGATGGCAAGTGGCTGGTTTTTTCCGAGCCGCAGTCCGACAGGTTCTGGCATGATTTCTGCATCTGTCTAGGCATTGAGTGCCTGGAAAAAGACCCCAAGTTTGTCAATGCCAAGTCCAGACGAGATAATTTCCGGGAGCTCACCGATTCACTAGAGAAGACCTTCGCCACAAAGAACAGGGATGAGTGGATCTCTATCATACAGGAGAAAGGCGGCGGCATTGCCTTTTCCCCCGTACTGGAACTAACGGAACTGGCAGGGGACCCACAGGTAATCGCCAACGAATATATAACCGATGTGGATCACCCACGCCTAGGCAAGACGAAGCTAATCGGTATTCCCACCAAATTCAGCCGTACGGCAGCTAAAATTCAGGGTTTTGCGCCAGATTTTGGCCAGCATACAGAAGAAGTGTTGATAGATGTCCTGGGCATAGGCTGGGATGAAATTGAGAAGCTTAAAGACAAGGAGATAATTTAGGCCGCAAAGACCAGGGGTTTTTTAAGGGCAATACAGTGAAGGAAAAGGAACAAATGCTAAAAGGCTGCAGGGCTCTAGACCTGACTGACGACAAGGGCTTCCTGTGTGGCAAGATCCTGGCGGATCTGGGCACAGAAGTGATAAAAATCGAAAAGCCGGTAGGAGACCCTTCCCGCCGCATTGGGCCCTTTTATGGTGATCAAAT
>CAZTHJ010000114.1:4397-4718 GCA_964613565.1 uncultured Dehalococcoidales bacterium
GCTCTTTGGCGCGGAGGTCATCGACAAAGAGGGCCTGACCATACCCCACCCCCGGGTTGAGGAAAGGGGCTTTGTACTCATTCCGCTTTCCGAGATTGCTCCTGACCTGGTGCACCCGGTCACTAAGAAGTCGGTAAGGGAGATTTTCAAGAAACTGGTAAAAACGGCTGACTTTGTTATCGAGTCTTTCCAGCCGGGATACCTCGATAGTCTGGGACTGGGCTATACAGACATGGATAGCATGAAGAGAGAAATTATTTTAACTTCTGTAACCCCTTTCGGACAGTCCGGACCTTACAGCCATTACCTGGCTTCGGACAT
>CAZTHJ010000115.1:0-287 GCA_964613565.1 uncultured Dehalococcoidales bacterium
CTGAGAGTCTTCTGGGAAAGCCATAGCCCTGAGTACCCCGCATATTCGCAGCAATACGCCTCCATTATTTTTTATCACGACGACGGGCAGCAAAAAACAGCAGAGGATTTCCTGAAACAGGAGCAATTACGACTGCAGGTGCCAGTCTATACCGTTATCAGGCCTTGTGAGAACTTCACACTGGCGGAGGACTACCATCAGAAATATTATCTACAGGGAGATCGGGATTTATTTGGCGAAACGAGTAAAATCTACCCTGAAATGCAGTCCTTGATAGGATCAACCGC
>CAZTHJ010000115.1:379-4692 GCA_964613565.1 uncultured Dehalococcoidales bacterium
ATTGTTGCAGCTCGGCAGCACACTGCTCCGGGTCACTGGCAGGAATTTTTGCCCGGCCATAGAATAAAACCTGTCATGCCACGGCAATGTAAAATTCTTCTTAAATTCTTAACAAAGAATTAACCTTATAGTGGTATTCTTGATGACATATCATGTATTATTAGAAATATAGAGGAAATTAAATAAAGCAGAAATAGAGCGAAACAAGAGATTAAAAATGTATCAAATGAGCACTTGCCCCCGATGTCAAGCACAAGTTCAATTTGGAGAGCGTTTTTGCGGTAATTGCGGCTCGCCTTTAAGCTGGCAGGCTCCGCCTCCTGCTGCGCCTCCTGGATATCAAGGCCAACAGCAGCAATGGGGTCAACAGGCAGGTTGGGGGCAGCAGCCACCTCCGCAGGGGCCACAGGCCGGCTGGCAGCAGCCCCCACAATGGGGGCAGCCCAATCCGTATCAGCAGAATATGTACGGCGGCTATAATGCCGGGCCTCCTCAGAAGAAATCATCTAACCTGATCATTATTCTGGTAGTCCTGATACTGATCCTGTTTACAGTGGGCGGTATCGGTCTGGCCACCAAGGGGACCTTTTCCTTCTCATCATCTTCTTCAAGTACGGATAATCAATACACCAGTTCCTCTTCGCCGACTACGACACCCTCATCCTCAACGTCTGAAACAGATAGCGAGTCTGAAACCGATACAACCTCTGACTCAACCGATACTGGCTCAACAACATTGCGCACCGACGTTACCGAAATCACCGCCGCCAAGCTCATTGAGGATTATAATGCCGGCGATACCTATGCGGGCAGTATCTATGCGGGAAAATACTATAACATTACTGGTATTATCAAGGGATATAGCACCGCCACCACCCCCATCTGGATATCGTTAGTTGGCGCTGCTGAGGATACGCTTAGGGTTGAATGCAGGTTTGCCTTGAGTACAGACAAGTCAGCCATCGGCAGCCTGACTATGGGTGAATCCATAACTATACAGGGAAAAGTTAATTCATATGATCTGTCAGAGGGCGCAATTATAGTTGCCCAGAGCCAGATCGTACCATAACAAATTACATAATTTTTATTTTTCAGTTGCCCTTCATCTCATTTTATTTTAGCCAATTCCACAGGCCGGCAAGGAAGGAGGTGTGATGAAATACGTAGCATACACGGCAAACAATTTCAGGGACATTCCTCAGCTGAAAGGCCTGGCGGAGGACTACAAAAAGGCCATAGAGGTAGTCGCCACCGTGCTGCCCTTTAAAACCAATAACTATGTTGTTGATCACCTTATTGACTGGTCCAGTGTGCCTGATGATCCTGCTTTTACCATGACATTTCCGTGCAGGGATATGCTTTTGCCTGAACATTACCGGACAATGGAAAAACTATTGTTGGCTGGGGCCGAGAAATCGGAGATCAAGAAGGCAGCGGATAAGATCAGGTACCAGCTTAATCCACATCCTGCAGGCCAGCTGCAGCATAATGTTCCTATAGTGGACGGCAAGCCTATGTATGGAATGCAGCACAAATACAGGGAAACTGTATTATTTTTTCCTGGGCAGGGACAGACCTGTCATGCCTATTGTACCTTTTGTTTTCGCTGGCCTCAGTTTATCGGTATGGAAGAACTCAAGTTTGCCTCCAATGAAGCAGAACTTCTCGCCAGCTATATCGCAAAGCATCCCGAAGTTACAGACGTGCTATTTACCGGCGGTGATCCAATGGTGATGAAGGCACAGCTTTTATCAGTTTATATTGAGCCGCTGCTCTCCAGAAAGTTAGCGCATGTGCGCAATATCAGGATTGGGACAAAATCGCTTTCCTACTGGCCATATAGATTTTTAACGGATAGCGACTCGTCTGAGGTATTGAAGCTTTTCAAGGAGATTAAAAATTCAGGCAGGCATCTGGCAATCATGGCGCATTTTAATCATCCCGTCGAACTGGAAGGCGAAGCTGTTAAAAGTGCTATTGATAGAATTCAGCAAACTGGCGCTGTCATCAGGACCCAGTCACCTCTTTTGCGGCATATCAACGATTCCCCGGAAATCTGGGCCGAGCTACTGAGGAGAGAGGTAGCCCTGAACTGCATACCCTATTATATGTTTATTGCGCGAAATACAGGTGCCCAGCACTATTTCTCCATACCACTGGTGAAGGCATGGCAGATCTTCAGGGACGCATATCAGATGGTGAGCGGCATTTGCAGGACTATCAGGGGGCCCAGCATGTCCTGCCTGCCCGGCAAGGTCCAGATACTGGGTGTGACAGAAATCAGGGGAGAGAAAGTACTGGCGTTCAGAATGATACAGGGCAGGAATCCAGACTGGGTTGCGCGGCCTTTCTTCGCCAACTACGATGAGAAGGCTAACTGGTACACCGATCTCAAGCCGGCTTTTGGCGAGGATAGATTTTTCTTCACGGATGAGCTTGACCGGATGCTGACGGCTGACGAACATGGGGATACCTAGAATAGCATGCATTTACTGGTTTACCATTGACTTTTAACATTTAGCTCCATAGATCAGGCTTCGGGATTCACCGCGTGGTTTATTCATACGTATAGCTTTTCTCTATTTTGCAGCGCAGACGTCAATCACGCCTCGTGTTTATGACTAAAGTCATCTATCCGAATTGCCGTGCAGGAAATATATTATTCATGTAATATTAAAGTGTGGGGGTATTGCCTCTACTACCTTGTCCGGCCGAGGTAATAAGCGTAGTTATGGGTAAAAGAGATCAAATTAAGGCGGGTGGAGGCAAGGCTCATGCTGTCACCAGAAAACCACCTGTTGCACATGCCATTGGACACGAACAGGATATTTCCAACGCTCTAAATTCAGAGCATTTTCCGCTTGGTTATCATTCACTTGATCAGGATGGCATTATTCTTGATGTCAATCCACGCTGGCTTTCAATTCTGGGTTACAGCAGGCAGGAGGTAGTAGGTCAGTGGTTCGGCAATTTTGTCCCCCCCGACTTCCGTCAGCAATGGCAGGAAAACTTCGCTTATTATAAAAAATCGGGTACTGCGCACAGGCGGGAAGTACCTATGTTGCGGAAGGATGGATCAGTCCTGACAGCATTGATCAGCGGCAGTATTCGTTATGATAAACAGGGTAACCCCTTGAGTTCCCATACCATCATAGTTGATATCAAGCCTGAGTCCATAGCCCACCAGAGATTTATGCATATCGGCTCGCTGCTGCAGCAGCTTTTCGATAATGTAAGCAGTGCCATTGCCATCTATGAGGTGGTTGATAATGGTGAGGACTTTTTGTTCGTTGATGTAAACAGGTCCCTGGAGAGGATTGAGAAGGTCAGTAAAAAGGATATTATCGGCAAAAGCGTCCTGCAGGTATTCCCCGGTGTAAAGCAATTCGGATTATTCGGGGTATTCAAAAAGGTATGGAAGACTGGCAAGCCGCAGCACCATCCCATCTCTATTTATAAAGATGAGAGGATTGCAGGCTGGCGGGATAATTATATTTATAAGCTGCCTACGGGCGAAATAGCTGCTGTCTATGATGATGTCACTGAGAGAAAGACGCAGGAGGAATTGCTCAGGGAATCGGAAAATAAATACCGTAATTTATATGAGACGATGGCGCAGGGCGTAGTTTATCAGGATGCCGGTGGAGAGGTTATCTCCATGAATGCTGCCGCTCAGCGTATACTGGGAGTTGATCTGCAGGGCATAAGCCATCTGGAGCAGATTGATAATAACATCCGGGCTATCCGCGAGGATGGCACTTCATTTCCTGCTGCCGAACATCCTAGCATGGTAACGCTGAAAACCAGCCAACCGGTCCACGATGCTATCATGGGCATTTATAATCCTGTAGAAAGAGGCTACAGGTGGTTAATTGTAAATTCTGTTCCGCTGTTCAGTCCTGGCCAGAACAAACCTTATCAGGTATTTGTCACATTTGATGATATTACCCATATCAGGAGATATGAGGAAACACTCAGAGAGCGCGAAAGCGAGTTCAGGACTCTCTCTGAAAATTCAGCCGGGATTGTGGCCCGTTTTGATAGTGATTTGCGGTATGCCTATATCAACCCGGCCATAGAGAGATTCACAGGCACAAAACCGGAAGGTTTTATCGGTAAAAACCACAGGGAATTGGATATTCCTGACGAGGGTAAGCTACTCTGGACTAGTAAATTGCTACAGGTCTTCAGCACGGGAAAGCCGTTGAGCTTTGAACTCACGATACGGACTGGTGATAATGAATACTATTTATTTAACACTATCACACCAGAGTTTACGCAGGAGGGCCGTGTGAAATCTGTGCTTTCCATCG
>CAZTHJ010000116.1:0-4650 GCA_964613565.1 uncultured Dehalococcoidales bacterium
GATAAGGTGTTCCTGCAGAGCATGAATCAGCGCTGCCTCATCCACAACAGGCCCCCGCGAAACATTAATCAGGCAGGCGGCAGGCTTCATTCGCTGCAGCTCCTGCCTGCCTACCAGTCCCCTTGTCCCGGCTGTAAGAGGCACGGTAAGTACAACAAAATCACTCAGGGACAATAGTTTACCCAGCCCATGCGGACTGAATAAAATATCCACGTTCCTCATATGCATACCAGGCTTAGCCTTGAAATCAGCTGCCGCCACTTTCATGTCAAAAGACTTAGCCAGCCTTGCCACCTGACGGCCGATACTTCCCAGTCCCACGATTCCGATGGTCTTGCCGCTTAATAGCCCGGGGTGAAACTGATTCCATACTCTGTTCTTTTTCTGCTCATAACAAAGCTCCATTTTCCTGGTAATCGACAGCATCATTGTCATCACTGATTCGGCAATGGGAACGGAGGCAATGCCGCGCATATTGGTCAATATGACCTTGCTCTGACGAAATTCATCGTCCAATAGCATATCCACGCCAACAGACATCGCCTGGAACCATTTAAGCGCCGGAGTGCGTTTGACGACATGCTTCGGCAGCCTGTGTCCGTATATGATTTCAGTTTCCCGCAGCAATATATCCAGTTGCTGCCTGGCGGCAGTCTTGACTTCAGTATCAGACCGCGCTAAATCCACAACCGTAATGTTGATTTCAGGAGCCATTTCCCTGATCTGATCCAGATATCGGTCTTCAAGCCGGTTTTGTTTATAAGAAGAGCGCGAATTATATGTCACAAGCACATTAAGTTTAGCCTTGTCCATAGTATCTCCCCATCATCAAGAGTAGAATTGCAGAATCATGCCCTGCCATAAAGACGGCTGGATTAAATTCACGATTTTTTCTCAGGATCGCCGCAGGACTGTCCTCAATATTAAACCAGATACACTTGATTATCAGTGATTTTGCTCACTTATCCCCATCAAAACTCCGTGCCTCCATGCATGGGTCAGCTACATAACAGGATATTCCTGTTTTAGTTCACGCAGCCTTGCCCCATCCAGGATACTAATGCTGCAACGGCTGGATTTGACAATGCTCAGCTTCTGCAACCGTCCCAGTACCCTGACGGTGGTTTCCCTGGTGGTACCAACCAGGGATGCTATGTCCTCGTCGCTGAAAGGTAGCGGCGTGCCAAATTTTTCATTGAGCTGATACAGCACGTTGAATACCCTTTGCTCCACGGGAGAGGCTACCGCTGCCTTAAAACGGTTAAACAGGCCGTGTAGAAAAAGCTCCATAATGCCCTGGATTTTTAATGCCAGTTCAGGGTTCTCCCGCATAAATTGAAGGAAATCTTTACGTCGAATTTTTAAAGCCTGCATATCGTCCAAAGCCTGTGCAGACAACCAGCGCAGATCGCCCGTGTACAGGTTTGCAATTCCGCCCAGGTCTGCATTGCTGGTAACCCGGGCTACCACTGCCTTCCCCGAAACGGAATAACTGAAAAACTTGATTTTCCCGCTCTGAAAGACATACAGATATTCCGGCTTATCGCCTTCGGCATAAATCATATCCCCCTTCTTAAAGCTGCATTCCATACAGATGAGGGCTAATTGACCTATTTTATTATCGTCAAAATCATTAAACAAATTTGAATGCCGTAAAAATTCCGCTCTGGCAGTATACTCATTTTGAGTTTTCAATTTGCGCATAAATATTCCTCTAATTTCCTTGAGCAATAAGTTCCGGGTGTTTTCATGGTATACCCGTAGTAGCTTTATGTCAAGGTAAAACCGATGCTCCCTTTATTCAGTCCGCCAATTAAGTTTGTCCCTAACTTTTATTGCGGAAGGGGCAGAATAACTGACAAATATGATAAATTACTGTAAAATCTAGCGAAGATTTTTAACAGTCGGCCAATATTGGATATAACATAGAGATTGCGCTAACGGAGGTGTAACACGTCGGGACCATTAGCAGGAATAAAAGTAATTGAGATATCAATGTTTCAGCAGGGCCCGATGGCGGGCATGAGGCTGGGCGATCTTGGTGCAGATGTAATCAAGATAGAGCCCAAGACCGGCGACCCGGCACGGGACATGAAGAGAATTATTCAAGCGCAAACCGGCCTCAAGGGTAATGATTATTATTTTGAAACGTGCAACCGCAATAAGAGGGGCATAATCCTGGACTTGAAGGTAAACGAAGGCAAGGAAATCTTCCTCAAGCTTATCGATCAGTGTGACGTTTTTCTCACCAATATGAGCATCGATGCGCCGCTAAAACTGGGTATAGGCCCGGATGCTCTTCTAAGCAGAAACCCGAGGCTGATTTATGCACAGGCTTCCGGCTGGGGACGCCAGGGTAATGATGCCAATGCCTATTCCTTTGATTATACTGGAATAGCCAGGACCGGTCTCATGATGGCCTGCGGCGAGCGCGGCGCTCCCCCCTCACAGGTACAGCCAGGCATTGCCGATGACATCGGCGCCATCATTTCTGCCTGGGCAATTACTATCGCCCTCTATGCCAGGGAAAAAACCGGCAGGGGGCAGCTGGTGGACACCTCGCTCATGGGCAGCCTCATCGCCGCCATGAGCATTGTCATGTCCGCCCCCGCCATCCTGGGTCAGGAGTTTCCCAGGGAAATCAGGAGTGAGGTTGGCAATCCCCTGTATAACCACTATCGCTGCAGCGATGATAAATGGGTGGCCGTTGCCCATCTCCAGCCCGACAGGTACTGGCCATCCCTCTGCCGCGCTCTCGGCATAGAGGAGTTTGAGAAGGATGTCAGATTCAGCAGCGTCGAGGCCAGAGGCAAAAATGCCCGCGAACTGATCAGGATCATGGACGACCGCTTTGCCGGTAAAACCCAGTCAGAATGGCTGAAAATTTTACGGGCAGAAGGCTGCATCTGTACACCAGTACAGAGTCCAGGAGAGGTTGTCAATGACCCGCAGGCGCTGGCAAACGACTATTTCATCCGGATACAGCATCCTGAATGGGGCCTTACCAAAATGATAGGCTTCCCCTGGTCTTTCAGCGCAACCCCACCTTCATGGACAAGACCGGCGCCTAAACCGGGAGAGCATACCCTGGAGGTACTTCTTGAAGCGGGTTATAACCCGGATGAAATAGAAAAATTCCGGGCAACCGGAGCCATCACCTAGCGGCAGCATGGCAGGTGGAGGTACTCATGGCCGTCAATAATAAAGTCAATTCCGCCACAGTCCCAGCCCGGCCACGATGCTAAGGGCAATGCCGGCAATAACGGCGCCGACCCAGCCCAGTAAGCTCAAGGCAGTAACAATAGCGCCTGCGATCAATACGCCGCAGGTTATGGATATCATGGAATAGCGGAACTTCAAGCCCAGCAAGAAGGCCGCAATAGCACCGGTCCATGCTCCCGTAAAGGGGAGGGGTATAGCGACAAACAGCGCCAGGCCTACCTTCTCATATCTCTCGATGATGCTGCTGCGCTTCCTCGTCCTGTGGAATATCCATTGTACAAATCTTTCTCCGGCCTTCACCTTGCTGACTAGTTTAGCTAAAAATTCCAGGAAGAGGAGCAGTATGGGCACAGGTATCAGATTGCCCAGCACGGCGAGAAAATAAGCGTAATACCAGGGCATGCCAAATATATTAATCGCCAGCGGTATTGCGCCGCGCAGCTCGATCACAGGCAAAGCCGCAACTATAACGATGATAAGCTCCCTGGCAATTCCCCACCCCATGAGCTCTTCAACAATCATGCCCTGTATCCTTCTGGCAGCACCTGTGGAATATAAATGCTTTATGCATCATATGACCTGATATGTCACTGCGATGTATGTTATCAGGAATACTGCTTAAATCTCAATAGCATGCTGGTTTCTTTAAGCACACAAGTGTCCTCATCAAATAATCCATAGTTTTAGTGCTTTAAACGTTTCAGAAGTTTGTTAACTAAAGCTGGTTTATACTTCCGAAGTGGAAGGGACAACTTATAGCAATTGAACCTATGCCGAGTTCAATGGTATCATGCCTATCATGATAAAAAAGCTTTCCGGCAAAGACGAAGCAGCTATTAATAAAATCATAAACTCGGCAGCTAATGCCTATAAGGGCGTTATCCCAAATGATTGTTATCATGAGCCATACATGCCAGAAGAAGAACTACGAAATGAAATGAAGAACATGACCTTCTTCGGCTGGGAAGAAGCGGAAACGTTAGTAGGGATAATGGGCTTTCAGCCAATTAAAGATGTAACACTTATCAGACATGCTTATGTACTACCGGATTATCAGGGAAGGGGCGTTGGTGGCAGACTCCTCGACCACATGAAGCGAATGACAACGTCCAGACAATTACTGGTAGGCACTTGGGCAGATGCTACCTGGGCAACTAGCTTCTATCAGAAGCATGGATTTAAATTTATGCTTAATAAAGACGAACTTCTGCAAAAATACTGGGATATACCACAACGCCAGGTCGAGACCTCTGTGGTTCTGGCTATTGAACTATAAACAATCTGGACTTTGTTTATTGAACAGTATGCTATAAGGTACAATGAGCTAACAGAAGCTGACAAGTTTCCGGTTTCTTGCCTTCTCGCGCCTGGAGCATGTGCTCAGGCAATTTGTCAGGACATCAAGTTTCTATGCCTCAGCTAAACTCT
>CAZTHJ010000117.1:0-4639 GCA_964613565.1 uncultured Dehalococcoidales bacterium
CATCTGGCCGCTGGCCGGCTTCTGGAGCAAGGATGAGATACTGCTCTCTGCCCAGCATATACCTGTGCTCTTCTACCTGGCCATGATCACCGTCTTTATGACCGCCTTTTACATGTTCCGAGCCGTCTTCATGACATTTAGCGGCGAGTATCGCGGCGGAGACCCCTCGGCACACGGCGGGCATGACTCCCACGGTTCTCACAAGCCGCATGAGTCGGGCTGGGTCATGCTCATCCCTCTCATCATCCTGGCGCTGCTTTCTATCGGCACGGGCTGGTGGAATGTAGGCGGCGGATTCGGCGCGTTCATGGGACACGCTGCGGAGCACGGTGCGTCAGGCGGTTTCTGGACGAACTTTTTCGGCGTGCTGACACATCCCCTGCCGCTGATAGCGCTGGCAGTGGCGCTGCTGGGTATACTTCTAGCCTATGCCATGTACGGGGCCAAATGGATTTCGGCCGAATCGGTGGGGCGCATCTTCAAGCCACTGTATATTTTATTCTCGCGTAAGTGGTTCTTTGACGAGCTGTATGAGGATATCATCGTGAAAAAGCTGCTCTATGGCGGCGTCTTTAGAGCCTTTGCCTGGTTTGACTCAAACGTGGTCGATGGCGCGGTCAATGGCCTGGCCAGAGGCGCAGGTACCTCCAGCAGGGTACTACGCAGGGCGCAGACAGGCCAGCTGCAGCTGTATGCACTTACCATCGCCATCGGCATGATTGCCATCATAGTATGTGTTTATTTGTTCAGTTGAGGTAGATAAGTTGAGCTCATTTTATTTAACTGCAATCCTCTTCATCCCCATCCTGGGGCTGATACTGATTGCCTTTTTACCCAAGGACAATGCCAGGCCTATCAAGTGGACGGCTCTGATTGCTACACTGGCCTCATTCATCATTTCCCTGGTCGTCTTCGTACAGTTCGACCGCTCGCCCGCGGCCGTGGGAGGGATGCAGTTCGTAGAAAAACTTCCCTGGATACCGGCTCTGAACGTGCACTACCACCTCGGCGTGGACGGGTTGAGCCTGCCCCTGGTCATTCTCATGACCTTCCTGGGCGTGCTGGTGGTGCTGGTCTCCTGGAAGATAACGCTGCGGCCCAAAGAGTATTTCATCTGGATCATGCTGCTGGAAACCAGCATTCTGGGCGTCTTCATGTCGCTGGATCTGGTGCTGTTCTTCATCTTCTGGGAGCTGGAGCTGTTCCCCATGTACTTCCTTATCTCCATCTGGGGCAGCGGCAGAAAAGAATACAGCTCCACGAAGTATGTCATTTACACCCTGACAGGCAGCGCTTTCATGCTGGCTGGCTTCCTTACAGTCTATTTCACCACCGGCACGATGAACATGCTGGAGGTAGCGCAGGGGCTCTCTGTAGCCCAGCCGCTAATACCGGCGGCAGCGCTCTTTTTCCTGCTCTTCATCGGCTTCAGCATCAAGCTGCCTATGTTCCCCTTCCACACCTGGCTGCCGGATGCACATACGGATGCGCCCACGGCCGTGAGCGTAATCCTGGCCGGGTCACTGCTCAAGATGGGCGGCTATGGCATGATCCGCCTCGTGGTCAGCATACTGCCGGATATTGCCCGCCAACTGTCACCCCTGCTGGTGCTGCTGGCCATTATCGGCGTGCTCTACGGCGCCGCCATCACGCTGCGGCAGACGGACTTGAAGCGGCTGATCGCCTACAGCAGCGTCAGCCACATGGGATATGTACTGCTGGGCATCTTTGCCCTCAACCAGATCAGCCTCACAGGCGCCGCGCTGCAGATGTTCAGTCACGGCATTATTACCGGCCTGCTCTTTGCTATGGTGGGACTGGTTTATGAGAAGACGCATAACAGGAACCTGAACGCGCTGGGAGGTCTGGCACGGCAGATGCCAGTGATCGTGGTTGTGTTCAGCATCGCCGGCCTGGCATCCCTGGTGCTGCCCGGCACCAGCGGCTTTATTGCCGAGTTCACCACCTTTATCGGCAGCTTTTCCAGTACGGCCTTCACCGGCATACAAATATATACCGTGCTGGGTATTCTGGGCGTGGTGCTCACCGCCGGCTATATCCTGTGGATGCTGCAGAAGACTTTTTACGGCCCACCGCAGGATAAGTATAACGGCGTGCCTGATGCCGACCTGGTGGAAAAGATATGCATCTTCTCCTTTGTTGCCGCCATACTGCTGGTGGGGGTGTACCCTGCAATTTTAACCGATATTATACAGATGGGGATTGAACCCGTGGCCAGGCTCTTCGGTATGTAAAAACGGAATGGAATGAAGATCTATGATCATGGATGAGTTGAAATATATCACGCCTGAGCTGACCCTGCTGGTGACAGCGCTGCTTGTCATCCTGCTGGACCTGGGCATAAAGCAGAAAAAGGTGCTGGCAGGCGTCAGCATCCTGGGCATCATTGTTGCAGCCGGATTTGCCGTCTCGCTGTGGGGCAGGCCTTCCACGGATTTCTTCTATTCCATGCTGGCCCTGGACAACTTTGCTGTCTTCTTCAAGCTGCTGCTGCTCATCGCCGTGGCCATGGTGATACTGGCCTCACAGGACTATGTGGGCAAATTCCCCAACTTCCAGGGCGAGTATTATGCCCTTCTGCTCATCTCCGCCCTGGGCATGATGCTGCTCACCTCGGCTGCGGATATGATCTCCATTTTCATCGCGCTGGAGCTGAGCGGCATTTCTTTGTATATCCTCACCGCCTTCATGAAGGACCGCAAGTCCTCCGAGGCGGGGCTCAAATATCTGCTGCTGGGCGCCGTAGCCTCCGCCTTCCTGCTGTACGGCATGGCCATGGTCTTCGGTGTCACAGGCCATACCTGTCTCACCTGTGCCGCAGGGGTCGTCCGCGGCCTGCCCATGGGCGGACTGCTGGACAATCCTGCCCTTATGTTGGGCCTGGTACTGCTCATCGGCGGTTTCGGATTCAAGATCGCCAGTTTCCCCTTCCAGATGTGGGTGCCTGACGTTTATGAAGGAGCGCCCACGCCGGTTACGGCCTATCTCTCCGTAGCCTCCAAGGCGGCCGGCTTTGCCGTGATCACCAGGGTGCTGCTGACACTGTTTGCCACACCCGGGTGGCTGAGCTATGACTGGGCATTGATCGTAGCAGTGCTCAGCGCCATCACCATGACTGCGGGCAATATCATGGCGCTGCTGCAGGGCAATATCAAGCGCCTCTTCGGTTATTCCAGCATTGCCCAGGCCGGCTATCTCATGCTGGGACTGGCTGCCATCGGCATGGCGTCTTTAGATACAACGGTACGCAGCGGGCTGCTCTTCTTCCTTCTCAGCTATATCTTTACCAACCTGGGTGCCTTTATCGCCATCATCGCCATCACCAACAAGGTCAACAGCGATAGTATTGATGATTTCACCGGCATGATCAAGCGCGCGCCGCTGCTGGCCATTGGCCTCAGCTTGTGCCTGCTTTCCCTCATCGGCCTGCCGCCCACCTCCGGGCTGATTGCCAAGATCTATATCTTCAGCAGCGCCGTGCAGGGAGGCCTGCTCTGGCTCGTCATCATCGCTGTGATCAACAGCGTCATCTCTGCCTTCTACTATCTGAGGGTGATCAAGGTGATGTGGGTAGGAGGCCCGGCCTCGGAGGAAAAAGTACCATCCACCTGGGCGCTGCGCATAGCATTGGCCATTTGCTGCCTGTTCGTGCTGCTGCTGGGCATAGTGCCGGGAGGCTTTATCGGCATCGCTCAGTCTGCCGGCAGGATTTTCGGCTTTTAACCTATCATGCTTATCTGAAAGGCTTAAATGCGTAAGGCACCATTGTCAGCCAGTAGAAAAACATCGAATATCCCGGGATAAAAAAGGCCAGACCGATTACTATCAACGAAACGACTGGAATAACAAGGTTGCGCCGCAGGCCTCTGGCAATAATACGCTGATCCAGGTCGGCATCTACCAGGCGGTACTTGTGAGTGGCATAGGCCCAGTTCGCCAGAAAGAGCAGACCCAACATCATTAAATTGCCTGCAAAGAAAACATCGGCCAGTGTTTCTCCCTGGAAATCCCCTGCCAAATCCGTGGAAAACGGCATCAGGGCTATGAACATCAGCATAATCACATTTATCCAGATAAGCGTTCCGTCCACGCGCTTAATACTGTGAAACTGCTGATGGTGAGCAATCCAGAAAACAGCAATCAGGATAAATGCGATGGCATAGTTAATAAACTCATAAATCTGCCCCGCCAGAAGGTCATGGATCGGACTCAGCGGCGTTCCGTCCGTATCGGTGACAGGCAAGGTCAGATTCAGTACCAGCAGCGTCATGGAGATGGCAAAAATGCCGTCTGCCAGTGCTTCAAGCCGGCTCGTGGTAAGGAAAAGGCCAGTGGATTTCTCGGTCTTATCTGTACTCATACCATATCAGCTCTGAAATCGACCCAAGTTTACAGGAGAAGCGGAGCAATCGCAAGATCATACAAGGAGCAATATTGTTCTCTGCGGGGAGAATCTAACATAAAGGCATTTAAAAACCGCCAGCAAATCAGTTTTTGTTTGATAGGAAATTCAGCTATTTTGCTGTTGACAGATATCTAAACGATACACATAATAGCAGAAACTAATAAACTTCCCACGACCTTACGGTCGGGGTATTAACCTATTTCAAACTTCGTT
>CAZTHJ010000118.1:0-4606 GCA_964613565.1 uncultured Dehalococcoidales bacterium
GCCGGTGATCGGACTGCACTGGCTGCTGCTGCGCAGGAAGCGCATCGGTTTCTTTGTCGGAGGAATGCTGCTGGCAGCGACCCTGTTTGTACTGCTGCTGCCTTTGCTCAACCTTCCCGTTTTTCAGCAGTGGAGCAATCCCCTGGATGATGTCAAGGCCATGCTGACGCAGAGCGACAGCATCAAGTTTGCCGATAACACGCACCCGTCCAGGAGCCGGCCCTGGGAGTGGATCATCTTGCCCCTCATCATGCCCTACTGGCTGACGCCGCATTACCTGGGGGCTATCAGTTTCAATATCTGGGCGCTGATACTGCCGGCTTTGGCTTATGCCCTGTGGCTGGTGTGGAAAAGGGAGAAACGGGAGGCGGCCTTATTTGCGCTGCTGTGGTTTGCCGTTACTTACCTGCTCTGGATACCGCTGGTGCTGATCACCGACAGGGTAACCTACGTGTACTATTTTTACCCGGTAATCGGCTCCATTTGTATTCTGTTAGGGCTGGGGCTATCGCATCTGCTGGAATGGCGCCAGGCTGGCAGCAGGAGGGTGCGCAGAATCGCCACGGGCATTTTTGCTGGATTTGTCCTGCTGCACATGTTCATATTTGCCCTGCTGGGACCCTTTTCCTCCTGGCTGCCATTTGTTAAATCAGCCTAAAACACGAACAGGTCCAGCCCGCCCAGCATGTTCATGACTGCACGTGTCATGTAATGTGCCTCATCCGAGACCGGATAAGATACAGCACCTGCGATGT
The DNA here is from genome assembly GCA_964613565.1 of uncultured Dehalococcoidales bacterium. Classification (GTDB taxonomy): domain Bacteria; phylum Chloroflexota; class Dehalococcoidia; order GIF9; family UBA5629; genus CAZTHJ01. Next base: position 756 of record CAZTHJ010000118.1, read on the forward strand.
CTTTTGTCTCCTCCGCTTTGCTCCATAATGTCCTTTTTCCACTTTTATTACGAGCTGCTGTGTTCAGACCAAATCATTTTTGTTTTTCCTTAAGTGATATTGCATGGCGCAGATAAATTTTACTATCATGTCAAGCTTGTCGTTTGCCTTGCTATTGAATGCAGATTAGGGTAAATTTATCCTTTGCGCTGTTTTCTGCAAATACTATTCAGGGGGCATTAATTTGAGCAAACCTATAAAAATTGTAATCATCGGCGGAACCGCCTGTGGGCCCAAGGCCGCTGCCAGAGCACGCAGGTGCGATCCTGCAGCCCGCATTACACTTGTTGAGCAGGGCAGCGGCATCTCCACGGCCACCTGCGGCTTTCCCTATTACATTTCTTCCGTGATCCAGGAGCGCAGCGACCTGATCGTGCGTGGGCCGGAGTATTTCAAAAATGTCATGGATATCGATGTTATGCTGGGCACCAGGGCACAGCGAATCAGGCCTTCCGAGCATACTGTTGAGGTCGTTTATCTGCAGACCCGGAAGGTAGAGACTCTGCCTTATGACAGGCTGGTATTGGCCACGGGCAGCAGCCCCCTGGTGCCTCCGCTGGAAAGCAAAGAGCTGCAGGGTATTTTTACCCTTAGCAAACTTGAAGATGCTGACAACATCAAGCAGTACATGGCACACCATGACGTGCGCAGGGTGGCCGTTATAGGCGCTGGCTTTATCGGATTGGAGATGGCAGAAGCCTTTCATAAAATGGGGGCAGAGGTGCACATCATAGAGGCGCTGGATCATGCCATGCCGGCCTTCCTTGACCTTGAGATGTCGGCACAGCTGGAAAAACATCTGCGCAGCAAAGGGATCAAGCTCTATTTCGGGGCCGGGGTGACCGGTTTTGCCGGCGACGGGGAGGGAGCGGTAAACAGGGTCATACTGGAAAAGTCCACACTGGAAATTCAGATGGTTCTGCTGTCGGTGGGCACAAGGCCCAATGTGGTGCTGGCAAGGGAGGCAGGCCTGGCCATAGGAGAGAGGGGCGGTATTGCGGTAAACCAGTTTATGCAGACCGGCGACCAGGATATTTATGCGGGAGGCGACTGCGTTGAAAATCTGCACCGCATCACCGGTAAAAAAGTGCTGGCGGCACTGGGATCGACGGCCAACAAGCATGGCCGCGTCATCGGCAGCAATATTACTGGAGGCCGGGAGACTTTCCCCGGCGTGCTGGGCACCGGGATTGCCAAGGGATTTGACCTTAGTGTGGGACGCACTGGGCTTATCGAGCAGGGCGCAGTTGCAGAGGGCTACGAGGTCTTCAGCAGCCTGGTAAACGGCAGCGAGCATGCCGGCTATTACCCCGGATCCAGGGATTTCCTGCTCAAACTGGTGGTGAACAAGGCGGATAACAGGGTATTGGGAGCGCAGTTGCTGGGAGAGGGGGATGTATCCAAACGACTGGACGTGCTGGTTACGGCAATCTCCCTGGGCGCCACAGTGGATGACCTGTCTCACCTGGACCTGGCGTACGCGCCGCCTTATAACAGCGCCATTGACCCCGTGCACCATGCCGCCAATACGGTGCGCAATAAGATGAGCGGGCTGGCGCAATCCATTCCCGCCGCGGAGCTTAAGGCCAGGCTGGAGAGGGGCGACGACTTTATTTTGCTGGATGTACGCTCCGCCTGGGAATGGGAAGAGGAGCACATACAGGCAGGCCAGGCCAGGCGCATTATCCTGGATAGATTGAGGCAGGAGCTGCACAAGCTGCCCCGGGATAAAGAAATCGTTACCATCTGCCACTCCAGCGTGCGAGCCTACCAGGCGCAGCGCATCCTGGAGGGGGAGGGTTTTATGGATGTTAAATTTGTTGATGGCTCTCTGGCCGCCTGGCCTTATGCTACGAGTAAAAACAATACGGATACTTGACCTGTGGTAAAATCGGAAGACTAACACAGGTCAGCTAAAATAAATAAGAGAGAATTGATTATGTTGCCAGATATACCACCTGCACCTGATACCAGGTTGCCGCAGAAATCGTTCATCTCCGCTGCCTATTTTAACCTGCCCTACGCCTCGCGCTCCGCAACGCAGAAACTGGATGTATACCTGCCTGCCGGGGGCAGCAGGCCCTGCCCTGTGATTGTATGGATGCATCCGGGGGGCTTCAATATCGGTGACAAGAAATGGGAAATCGCCGATAATGCCGAGCCCATGCTGGCGCGTGGCTATGCCGTGGTCAGCATCAACTACAGGCTTTCAGGCGAGGCCACCTTCCCCGCGCAGATACATGATGCCAGGACAGCTATCCGCTGGATCCGGGCACATGCCGCGGAGTATGGCTTTGATCTTGGCAGGATAGTGGCGGCAGGGGTTTCCGCCGGCGGCTACCTGGCTGCCCTGCTGGGCACCTCTCGGCCGGGGTCGGGGAGCTGGAAGACCTCTCGCTGGGCCATGCGGAGCAGTCCAGCCATGTGAATGCGGTGGTCGATCTCTACGGTCCGCTGGATTTCCTGCGCAAGAATGCCCAGCTCATAGAGCTCGGCCTTGAGCCGGGGCCCGATGGCATGGATGCGCCTGAAGCGCAGCTGCTGGGCTGTTCACTGGAGGACTCACCTGAGAAATGCGCGCAGGCCAATCCCATGACCTATATCAGCAAGTCCAGCCTGCCGTTCTATGTCCAGCATGGTACGGGGGATAAGCATATTCCTTACCTGCAGAGTGTTGAACTGGCAGAGCGTTTAAAGGGAGCCATCGGCGCACACAGGGTACATCTGGAGCTGGTGCCCGGTGCACATCATTTCGACGCCGTGCACCGCTCGGCCTGAAGCATAGAAAAAATCCTGGACTTTCTTGACCGGCAGCTGGCATAGCTGCAGTGACCTGTTGTATAGAAGGAGGTTTGTCATGGGCTATTTCAGGATACTGGCCGCCATCCCCGGGTTTTTCCTCAGCTCATTCTTTCTCATGCTGCTGTGGGGCGTGATTGCCCCCAATTTAGCGCTGGCAAAAATCGATTATCCCATAGCCATGCTGATCAATATCACGCTGTGGCTGGCGGTGGCGCCCCTGGCCGCAGCCGGCAGGAAGTGGAAATAGCCGTGGACTTTCAGGTATAAGAAGGAAAGCTGGCCCTGGCTCGTCGTTGCCGATTCTATTTAAGGCAGCTGGTTCAAATCAGGATAGGACATAATCTGGGGTAGACCTTAAATAATGGCAAAATCGTATTATAATTGGCTATAAAATGGGGCACACCTCAGGGGAGGGTCAGGTCTTGAATAGGAATATATTTTGTGCGATATTATTGACTGAACTGACTGGTAAGAGAGGAAGATTATATGAAAAAAATCGCTGTTGAAGAGCATTTCATTACCCGTGAATACCTGGATTTTCTGCGCTCCAAAAAGGATTTTCCAAAAAGAAGGATTTTTGAAGATAATGACCACAATATAAGCGAACAGATATGGTATTCTCCTTCCTGCTGTTTCACTATGAACAGGCCCGATGATATTAATAGACTTATGATAGATATAGGAGAAATCAGGCTAAGAGAAATGGACAATGCTGGCATTGATATGCAGCTGCTTTCATTAACTGCGCCAGGAGTTGAAAACCTTGAACCTCTGGATGGGATAAAATGGGCTGGGCGAGTTAATGACGAGCTTGCAATGACCATCAGGGAGCATCCGCAAAAATTTGCCGGTTTTGCTGCGCTGCCGGTACAGGAACCCGCTGCTGCTGCTGCTGAATTGGAACGCGCAGTAAAGGAGCTGGGTTTGCAGGGAGCAATGCTTAATTCAAATGTCGGTGGAGAATATCTTGATAATAGGAAGTATTGGATAATATTTGAAAAGGCAGAAAA
>CAZTHJ010000119.1:0-4586 GCA_964613565.1 uncultured Dehalococcoidales bacterium
GGCCAATGAACTGGGTGTGAAAATATTCCTGCAGACTCCCGTCAAGAAACTGATAAAGGAGAACGGGCGTATTGTCGGTGTCGAAGCAGAAGGCAAAGACGGCGAAACTATCAAGGCCAAAGCCAAAGCGGTTATTATCGCTACCGGTGGCTTTGGCGACAGTCCTGAACTGATCAAGAAATATACCGGCTATGAATGGGGCAAGGATATCTTCAACTTCCGCATACCCGGCCTTGTTGGAGATGGCATCCGTATGGCATGGGAAGCAGGCGCCGGATCAGAGGGCTTGAACATGGAGCTCACCTGCGGTATACCACAAGGTTCGCTACAGGAGAATCAGCAAGGCATAATGTCCGGTGCGGCATCCTCGATGGCCCTCTTCGGCGTTTTCGGTCAGCCCAATCTGCTTTTGAACCTTTTTGGTGAGAGATTCATGAACGAAGAGTCAGCGGGCAATCCTACATTCACGGGTAATGCAGTATCCCGCCAGCCCAAACGCTGTGCTTTCAAGATAGTCGACGATTCAATACTCAAGGACTATGAAACCAAGGGATTTGACTGGCTGTCCATCATGCATCCAGTAGCAAAAATGGAGAATTTAGCGGGTATTATTGAGGAGACTTCCAAAAATATCCCGCATGTTTTCATTGCCAATTCGCTGGAAGAACTGGCCGAAAAGACGGGAATTAAACTCGATGGACTAAAAAAAACGGTTGCCGAGTACAACCAGATGTGTGAGCACGGTCGGGATCCTATCTTCCACAAGAATGCAAAATACTTGCGCCCGCTCAAAGGTCCCAGGTATTACGCAGGCAGGATGTTCCCGTCAGCATACGGCTCTTTAGGTGGTATCAAGATCAACTACAGGATGGAAGTAGTCACCGAGGAACAGGAACCCATATCGGGCCTCTACGCCGCTGGTGTGGATGCCACCGCTATTTATGCGGACAGCTATGTCTTTGTGCTTCCCGGCAATACCATGGGTTTCGCGCTCAACGGCGGTCGCATGGCCGGTGAAAATGCTGCGGCATATGCTAAAGCCTTGACTAAATAGAAATAAATATTAGTCCATGTCTTTGTACAGGGGCATGGCAGCCTCATATATTGAGGTTTGTCCTGGAATATACTCCTTTACTTGCTAATGGGCTGGTATCCTTTATGAGGATGTCAGCCCGGCCTATATTAAACCATGCAATTTTATCCTGACTTTGGATGATGATATTATTAGTTACCCGCTTGTGCTGCCCTGCGGAATGCGGCTGCACAAGTTCATTTATGGTGAACGTGGAGTTTTACTTTGAAAAGTTTTGAACCCCGATCCAGCTATCATGATATTGAAGCCGCGGAAGTAATTAATTGGGTGAAGTCAGACCAGAAGGGTTTAGCCGCAGCTGAGGCCAAACGCCGACTTGATGAGTACGGTCCCAATGAGCTGGAACAGAAGAAGAAAATATCCCCATGGATGATCTTCCTGGAGCAGTTCAAAAGCGTACTGATTATTATCTTGCTCATAGCTGTTGTGCTTTCGGCAGTGCTGGGCGAAGCAGTTGACGCCATAATTATCGCCGTAATAGTCCTATTTGCCTCCGGCCTGGGCTTTGTCCAGGAGTACAGAGCTGAAAAGTCCATGGATGCTTTAAAGAAGATGGCGGCACCCACAGCCTCGGTACTGCGAGACGGGGAGGAGGCACAAATTCCTTCCAGGGAGCTGGTACCCGGCGATATCATTATGATCAGGACAGGCGACCGCATACCGGCCGATGCCCGGCTGATACAGGCGGTAAACCTCAAGGTAAACGAGTCCTCACTTACAGGGGAATCCGCTCCCGTGGATAAGATTACAGAACCACTGGAATCCCAGCTGAACATAGGCGACAGGCGCAATATGGTTTTTATGGGTACATCTGCCGTATATGGCCGGGGCGTGGCGATTGTGACCTCTACCGCTATGGGGACGGAATTCGGCAAGATCGCGGGCATGCTGCAGGAGGTTAAGGCGGAGCGTACTCCACTGCAGATTAACCTTGACAGTATGGGCAAGCGCATTGCTGTCGCAGGATTGGCATTGACCTTAGTGCTGGCTGCGCTGGGCGTGCTGCGCGGCCATGAGATTCTGGAGATGTTTGTCTGGGGCATAGCACTGGCAGTAGCTGCTGTTCCTGAAGCTTTGCCGGCGGTGGTTACCATCAGCCTGGCCCTGGGCGTGCGCCGTATGGTAAAGCGTAATGCCCTCATCAGAAGGCTCCCGGCCGTGGAAACCCTGGGCAGCACAAGCGTGATCTGCTCCGATAAAACCGGTACCATGACCCAGGACCAGATGACTGTAACCAGGATTTATATGAAGGGAAAGCTGGTTGAGGTCAGCGGCACCGGCTATGAGCCCAAAGGCCATTTTTCCATTGATGAAAAGGCTATTAATGCTCAAGAAGATGCCGACCTGGTGAATCTGCTGCGCGTTGGCAGCTTGTGCAATGATGCCAGGCTGGTGCAAACTGATCAGCGTTGGGAAATCAAGGGGGATCCCACCGAGGGAGCGCTAATTGTAGCGGCGATGAAGGCTGGCATGAATCTGTCCGCTGAAAATAGAGTTAGGGAAATTCCATTTTCTTCCGAGACAAAGATGATGACGACGGTGCACATGACAGCCACGGGCGAGCTGGCCTATGCCAAAGGCGCCCCGGAGGTCATAGTTGAACAATCCCGCTATATGTATCCTGATATGGGCCAAATGACGGACGTCGAACGTGAAGAGATCCTGCAGATGGCACGCAGCATGGCAGGTGAAGGCTTACGTGTGCTGGGCCTGGCGCAAAAGCCGATCACAGATGCTGATGAACCGGCTAATAAAGATCTGGGCTTTGTGGGCCTGGTGGGCATGATTGATCCTCCCCGGCTGGAGGTCAAGCAGGCTATCCAGGTTTGCCAAGAAGCCGGCATCAAAACGGTGATGATTACGGGAGATCATAAGCTTACAGCCACGGCAATTGCGCGTGAGCTGGGTTTGCTCAAGAGGGATAGCGTTCTCAGCGGCAGCGAGCTGGACGCGCTTAGTGATGAAGAGTTTGAAAAGATCGCCGGCGAAATCGAAGTATATGCCAGGGTTTCCCCTGCCCATAAACTGCGCGTGGTGACTGCACTCATAAAGCAGGGGCATGTGGTGGCTATGACAGGAGACGGGGTCAACGATGCCCCGGCGCTGAAAAAGGCCGATATCGGCATTGCCATGGGCATTACCGGTACCGATGTCAGCAAGGAAGCTGCCGATATGGTACTGACAGACGATAACTTCGCCTCCATTGTAGCCGCCGTGGAAGAGGGCAGGGGTATCTTTGACAACATCAAGAAATACCTCATGTATTTACTTTCATCAAACGTGGGCGAGATATTATTGATGGCTGGTGCCATTCTACTCGGTCCATTAATCGGTTTGCCGTATGGGGCCATACCGCTGATTGCTGTCCAGATATTATGGGTGAACCTTGCTACAGACGGCTTGCCTGCGCTGGCCCTCTCCGTAGATCCACCCTCACCCGATATTATGAAGCGCAGACCAAGACCCAGAGGGCAGGGTATTTTTACCAGGCCGGTGCTGATACTTATGCTGGTGGGTGGGATCTGGTCATGCCTGATAAACCTGGGCATATTCAAGTGGGCACTGGATGCCGGCAGGGGCATGACGGAAGCGCAGGGCCTGACATTTCTGACCCTGGTCATAATACAGTTCTTCAAGGCTTATAATTTCCGTTCGGACAAGCATTCCGTCTTCAAAATCGGCTTCTTCAAGAACAAGTGGCTCAATTTTGCCATACTATGGGAAATTCTGCTGCTAGCCATAATAATATATACCCCATTTCTGCAGAGGGCTTTCCATACCTTTGCCCTGAGCGCAATGGACTGGCTCGTAGTGCTGCTGGCATCCCTGACTATCTTCCCGGTGCTTGAGATAACCAAAGCCATTATCAGGTGGGTTGAGCGTAGGAAAGAAGCCAAGGCTGGCTAAACAACACCCTATGGAGGGTGTTTCCTGCAGGGGATGCAAGCGATGCTATATGAACCGGGCTGGCACTGGGAGTGCAGGCCGGGCCGGGTGCCATCCTGGCTGTGTACAGGGCGGCAAAGCCGAATAGGGCATTTACCTGAAGTCTACGGCCTTTCCCATATTATCACCAGATACTATATAATAACCAGGCCAGTGGCCTAAAATCATGCAAGAGCGTTATCCTGATAATTCTGCAAGTTTTTTACTGACCACAATCGGCCTGCTGATCCTGCTGGCTGGTCTGCTGCTGGCAGCCTGGAACGGCCAGATAATCATAACTACGGTACTGGGCATAGCTCTAGCAGCCGGAGCACTGGCAAAACTGTGGAGTCGTTTCTGCCTGTCAGGCGTAAGCTGCAGCCGCGTGCTCAGGAACAGGCGCGTTTTCCCCGGCGAAAGTGTGATTGTAGAGATGCAGCTGTCAAACCGCAAGCTTCTACCATTGCCATGGATCCAGGTTGATGACGAGCTACCGCTGTTGTTTCTGCCGGGTGAGAGCAGCTCCCCGGAAAATCGGACTGGCTATGGTTTTTTGAGCAAGGCCGCA
>CAZTHJ010000120.1:0-4579 GCA_964613565.1 uncultured Dehalococcoidales bacterium
GCTTTTTTGCCTTGCTCATAGTCCAGCTTGTTCGCTTTGAGGATTTCAGCCCGATGACTGACGAGGGCGCTGCCGATTGCCAGCAGGGCCTTGTTCTTGGTTGCGGTATTGAGGGAAGCAAGCTTTTTGGCCGCTGCCTTTGCATTCTCACCCTTTCTCAAAACTTCGCTAGAGGATGATCTCATTTTAGCCTCCTTCGGGATATTGATTCATCAATAGTGGGCGGGGAAATCGATACTATTCGGCAACCATGTTGTTTCTGTGAATTATTTCGCTGCCGAATTCATAACCAAGTATCCCGTTAATACCGGAAGAATGTGCCCCTTTGATGGACAGGATTTCCTTTGAGCTGTAATTGGAGATACCGCAGCCCACTTTGTTGCCTTCAATGTCATAGATATCGATAACGTCGCCGCGCCCAAACTTGCCTTCTACTCCGGCAATGCCTGCCGGCAATAAGCTTCTGTTTTGACCTTTAATGGCCTGAACAGCACCCGCATCGATAGTCACCCTGCCTTTTGAAGCCAGGCCGCTGATCAGCCATCTCTGCCTGCTCTGCAGCTTGCTGATGCAGGGAGTAAACAGGGTGCCTGCCTGTTCGCCGTTAATGATTTTCAGCAGCATGCCGGGTTGAAAACCGTTGGCGATTACTACTGCAGTGCCGCAGGCGGTAGCCAGGCGTGCAGCCTGGATTTTGGTCTGCATACCGCCCGTGCCGCGCTTGCCGGCGGTTCCGCAGGCAAGCCTCTGGATCTTCATATCGATTTTTTCGATGACAGGTATCAATTTTGCCTCTGCATCATGCCTGGGATCGGCGGTGAATAATCCGTCGATGTCAGTGAGCAGGATGAGCAGATCGGCATCTATTAGAGTAGCTACCATGGCTGAGAGGTTATCATTATCACCGAATCTGGCGCCCTGGAGCTCTTCTGTGGCTACAACGTCATTTTCATTGATGATGGGTATGACTCCCAGTTCAATCAGTGCCAGCAGCGTATTGCGCGCATTCAGATAACCGGCACGATTGATCATGTCCTGCCTGGTAAGCAAGGCCTGCGCTACAGAAATATTGTGCTGGCCCAGAAGCTGTTCATATATCTGCATAAGCTGGGTTTGCCCCAGCGCGGCCAGCACCTGCTTGAAAGGTATATTCTTATCATCTTTCTTCAGGCTGAGTTTGGCGCGGCCAGCGGCGACCGCCCCCGATGTTACTATCAGAATCTGGTGCCCGCTGTGGCTAAGCTGGGCTACCTGTTCTGTCAGTCCGGACATGATCCCCGTATCTAGTTTATCGGTACCGCCTGTAATCAGATTTGTGCCGAATTTTATTACGATACGCTTGTGATGCATAATTACGATATTATAGCGCGGGTATATGGTGGCAACAAGTAAATGTTAATTGGATTGTGCCAGTTTTTTGCCCAGATTATAGGCATCCTGCAGGGCGGTGGGATGATCTTTTATCGCCGCTTTCTGGTCAACTCCACGGATCAGCAGTTCTCCCGCATACTCCGCATCCAGTGCTTTACAGAAATATTTCATTACCAGAATAGAACCTTCAAACAGATTCTTGCCCCTGGTGGCTCCGATACCAATAAAGGCACACTTTCTGCCGGGTCTGCCGATATTTCGTTTGAGGAAATATTTCCGCGACCACAGTGCCTGGCAGCGGTCAATGAGAGCTTTTAACTGCGCTGTAATGCCATAAAAGAACATGGGAGAAGCGACGATGACAATATCGGCTTCCACCAGTTTTACATAAATTGCATCCATATCGTCTCGGATGCTGCAATCGCCGTCTTTAAGGCAGTTATAATATTCTCTGCAGGGCTGGATATTCATCTCATCAACAATGATTTTCTCGATTTCGGCGCCCTGGCTCCGGGCGCCTTCCAGTACCTGGTCTAGAAGCAGATCCGTGTTGCTTCCGATTCTTGGGCTGCCCATGATGCCTAAAACTTTCATTGTAATGCTCCCTTTATCCTTGTTTTTGCCGGCAGGTGTCTGTATCACCTTGGCTCAGTAGAAAAGTAGCTGCTCTCATGCTTGCCCGCTTTATATTATAAATTATTGCAGTCTATCATACATTGACGGAAGCTTCAGATAAGTGCATTAGCCGTGAGTTCGGAGATGCTGGTGACTTCAGTATTGAGGCTATAATGCTCGCCGAGTTCCTTTATCTGGTAGCGGCAGTTATCGCAGGATGTGATTACTATCTCGGCGCCTGTCTGGCGGATCTGCTCCGCCTTAAATTTACCTGCCTGCAGCCTGATATCAGTCCATTCCGGTTCGGCGACCAGCCCGCTGCCGGCACCGCAGCAAAAACTGTGCAGCCTGTTGGGAATCATCTCGCGGAAATCGCCGACCACAGCGCGGATGACTCTGCGCGGCTCTTCCAGAAGTCCGCCCTTGCGTCCCAGGTTGCAGGAATCGTGATACGTCACGGGTGCCGCGTTGGAAGCCGGGTTGAAATGCAATACATTGTCGCGGATATAATCGTCTATTACCTCGATGATATTGCGTACCTTGAAGGACAATGGCTTGCCAAACCATTTAGGCACGTCCCAGCGCATGGCCGTATAGCCGTGGCCGCACTCGGTGATAATCATCTCCTCTACCTTAAGGGTTTCCGCCTCCCTGATAATTCTCCCCGCAATGCGTTTTGCTTTTTCTATGTCGCCCAGGAAGACTGCATAGTTGGCAGTATCATACATGCTCAGAGTCCATGATTCCTTGGCAGCATTGAGGATGATTGCCTGTGGCACTATGGTATGTGCTCCCGCCAGCGGTACATACAGGTAACGGGCGCCCTCCTGGTTTACTGGAATTGTAGCTTTGGAACTGCCCAGCCTGTCCTGTACTTCCTTTTCCAGTTCCTTGACCTGGTCCAGGAAAAATTCACGTAAGTAGTCAGCGTTTTCTTCCTTGGCGATGGCCGCATTGGCAATCTCAACCAGCATCTCGGGTGCAAATCCCGTTGCCGTGGCTATGGATCTCATCACGCGCATGATCTCAGCGGTCTCCACGCCGAAAGGACACTCGAAGGTGCAGCGGTGACACAAAGTACAATCGGCAAAAGCTGTCTTTGCCATTTGTTCCAGGCTCTTCTCCCTGTTGACTCCGGCGCCAAACCAGCCTGGTATAACCCTGCCTACGGGATCAAAAAACTGCCTGTACAGTCGCCTCAGCTGCTCGGCGCGGTAGAAAGGCGCATGTTCAGGTTTAGGGTCAGACCTGTAATAATGGCAGCTTTCTGTGCAGATGCCGCAGCGCACGCAGGCTTCCATGGCTGTCAGCATTCTGCGGTCTATCATTTGCTTCAGCATGGTCTTGGCCAGATTCATTTTAGACTCGCTGGTAAGTGTCGTATTGCTCATTGACTTACTCCAATACTCCCCGACGGCCGAAAACTGAGCCCAGGAAAAAGCGTGCATAAAAGAAATATATGAAGTGACGCAGCTTGCCGAAGGGAGCATAGGCCAGCGTTAGTCCTGATACAATCCAGAAAGCGGGCAGCAGCCCATTGGAAATGACGGCCATGGCTGCCGTTGCCAGGAACAGGGCTGTCAGTATCAAGGCAAAATAATCATCAGGAGTGCTGAGAAGTTTCAGCGTGGGTTCACGCAACCGCATGACAATACCGATCAGCATTAGAACTGCGCCGGCAATGAAGACGATTAAAAGAACAAGACGCAGTAGTGAGGGCATTGATGCCAGCCAGGGGGTTGCCAGGAGGAACGCAGCCGCGGCAAAAATACAGACATGAAAGAGGATGCCGCGCACATACGCCAGCCAGTGAATGCGTGCGCTTTGCTTGGCCCAGGGGGCCATGCCTGAAGTAAAAGCCCATAAAACTCCACGGGAGGGGGAGTTTTTCAGCGGTGCCAGTTCACCCATATAGTGCCGGCGCTGAGTGCTGCCGATGATGTAAAGCACACCTACAATGAAGATTATGGTACCCGTCAGGGCAATTACTGCGCTGACAATCTGCAGTCCTGTCATTTAACCTTCTTGACCAGGAACCTGATGATCTTACCCTCTCGTGTCATGGAGACGAGTTCATTGCCGGTGCTCCTGGTCCATGCCGGTATATCGGTAAGCACACCGGGGTCTGTGGCTGTTGCCGCCAGCACATTGCCCGTTTCCAGGCCTTTGATAGCCTGGCTTACCTTGACCACCGGTATGGGGCAGAGCATACCTTCCAGGTTGATTGTCTGGTCGATCTTGATTTCTTCTGACATTTTATCTCCTTCTGGCTGTTAAATGAAGAATGTTGCTTTAGATGCAAAAGCTTTTTCCAGCATGGCAGCTACGCCGCAGGGCTCAGCAACCCCTGGTATGAGGTCTTCCATTTTTATTTCCATGACTTCCATGCTCACCTGGCAGGGCAGTAGCTCTACTCCCAGATCAATGGCCGTCTTGAGCAGGTCACCTAGCGATGCAGCATTGTGATTTTTCATCATTTTCTTGAACATCCAGCGGCCGATGCCACCAAAATTGAATTGGGATGGGCCGATCCTGTTAATGCCCCCGCGGTTCATCAGTCCCATCATTCTGCCAAAGAAGCTGTTTCCTGTGA
>CAZTHJ010000121.1:0-4565 GCA_964613565.1 uncultured Dehalococcoidales bacterium
GGCATGGCACTGGCTGGCAAGCTGGATGCCAGAGACTACCATGTTTATGTAATGCTGAGGGATGGCGAATGTGACGAGGGACAGGTTTGGGAAGCAGCCATGGCGGCAGCTCATTTTAAAGTGGACAATCTTACCGCAATCGTGGATTACAATAAAATACAGCTGGACGGACATTGCTGCGATATCATGGCACTTGCCTCACTAGCTGATAAATGGATGGCTTTTAACTGGCATGCCATCGAGATAAATGGACATGATTTGAAGCAAATCCTGTTTGCGTTGAAAAAGCACGAGGACATAAAAGACAAGCCGACTGTAATTATTGCAAACACTATTAAGGGAAAGGGTGTCAGCTTCATGGAAAATAATGTTGATTTCCACGGCAAGGCACCCAACTTTGATGAAACCATTAAAGCCTTGAAGGAACTCGAATAATAAATGACAGAAGCGGCAACGAGGGAAGCATACGGCAGGACCCTTGTAGAGATGGGCAAAGCCAACAGGGATATAGTAGTTCTCGACGCTGATCTAGCCAAATCTACCATGACAATATACTTTGCCGGGGAATTCCCCGACAGGTTTTTTGATTGCGGGCTGGCAGAACAGAACATGATCGGCATTGCAGCCGGTTTTGCCGCCAGCGGCAAGATCCCCTTTGCCAGCACCTTTGCAGTATTTGCATCCTCCAGATGTTTTGATCAGGTCCGCATGTCCCTGGGACAGCAGCACCTGAACATCAAGGTTGTAGCCACGCACAGCGGTGTCTCCGTGGGAGAAGATGGAGCTTCACATCAGGCAATCGAAGATCTGGCTTTATATTGTTCCCTGCCGGGAGTGAACGTGATTGTACCTGCCGACGCCATTCAAACCGCAGCAGCTGTCAGGTACGCTGCAAATACTGAAGGCCCATTCTACATCAGGCTTAACAGACCGAAACTGCCAATAATCTATGAAAGCGACTATAAATTTAACTTCGGCAAAGGGGAAACACTGAGGGATGGCAATGATATAACCGTGATTGCCACCGGCATTATGGTTGCCAGAGCATTGGAAGCTGCTGACAACCTGGAAAAAAGTAATATCCATTGCAGGGTTATCAATATGCATACTTTGAAACCAATCGATGAAGATGCGGTCATCAGGGCAGCCAGGGAAACCGAAGCGATTATAACGGCAGAAGAACATCTGCTGCACGGAGGACTGGGTAGCATGGTAGCGCAAATTGTGTGCAGAGAGAGCCCTGTGCGCATGGCTTTTATCGGCATCAACGATAAATATACTAAATCGGGAAAGCCTGAAGAGCTTTTAACCAGAAATGGGCTGACTTCTCAGAATATCGAAAAAACTGTACTTTCCATGGTTGCTAAAAAATAGCCAATTACTCCAGGAATGGCCTTATTCCCAGCCCACGTCTTCTAGCCAGTTATTGATGTATTTTATGGCATCCCCGGCCTTATGTATCAGCTCTTCATCCCTGGCTGATTTCTGAACTTGGGCATAATCTGCAATGGCTAAATTAAACCAGTAGTCCAGGTTTTGTTTTGTTCCACCCTTTTGCGGTGCGCCTTCAATAACAATAGGCAAACCCATCAGGATATTGTTGTCAGAAATCACCAGGTCCCACTGCTCTTGTTTGTGTATTGCCCACTCCCGGTTCCAGCTTGCCCTGTTTAATTCCGTATTAACAGCATAGACTTTATCCAGGTCCAAGATGGCTGCTTCCCACTGTGCCTTTTTGTAAAAGGCAAATCCCCGATTACATAAAGCAACTTCAACGCCGGGATTCAGGGCAATTGATGTATTAGGTTCAGGCGGCACAGCTAATTCCCACTGCATCAGTTTTAAATAATACCAGGAACGCCCTGTATAGGCTGCAGCCAGGCCTGCATCGCTCTCAAACTTCTGATACATCAAGAGCTGGGAGGACTTGCTCCACTGGGCTTTCTCCGCATAACACCACTGCCTGCCATAATAAGCAACGTGGAATGATGTATCTCTTTGGATAACCATATCAAAATCATAGATCGCTCTGTCAACTGCACCATTGGCAATACTTGCCCAGGCGCGGTAATAATAGGCGTCGGTGTAATCTGGTTTCAGCGTAATCGCAGCCGTGAAATCATCCACCGCAAGGATATATTCAGCCTTAGAAAAGAGGGCCTTGCCACGGTTAAAATAAGCAATTGATAAAGAGGGGTCTTCCTCAATTGCCAGCGTTAACATAGTTACTGCTTCGGCAAATTTGCCCTGGTCCATTAGCAGTTCACCCCTCCCAACATACTCATCGGCCCTGGAAATATTAGTTGGCTCCGTCTGATCACATTGCAGTGGTGTCAGTAGAGTAATGCAAAAGAGGATCATTGCCGCAAAATTTCGTTGTTTCATTGAGCAATATGTCCTTGCATGTAATCCGTGAATTATATTACAAATCTGCACCTAATTCACATCTTCAAACAGCGAAGTATTTTAGGTTATCCACCTGCAAAGAGATATAATATATCGGCTTTTTACAATGGCCCCTCAAATTTAGTGGTCAATAATAATATCAAGGGAGCAAACATGGAAAAGGAATACAAATACCAGGCATATATACCCGAATACTATAACGTAACAACCAAGCTGATAGATGAAAAAATTGAAGAGGGACTGGGCAATAAGGTTGCCGTGTATTACAAAGATGAGGTCTATACTTATAAGCAGATGCAGCAGATGATTAACAAAGTAGGCAACGCTATGAGCATACTCGGAGTGCGCATGGAACAGCGCGTCATGATCGTTATGTATGATTCACCGGAAGCGCTGGCCAGTTTTTATGGTGCGATCAAAATCGGCGCCGTCCCTATACCGATTAATTATATGTACACGTCCGATGATTACAGGCTCCTGCTGAACAATAGCCGCGCTACAACGCTGATTATTGACCAGGATTTCGTAGAGACAGCTGAAACCTGGAGAGAGAAATTCATCTATCTTGAAAATACGATTGTTGTAGGTAAAAAGACAAGGTCCTACCACATTTCTTTCCACGACATTGTAGACAGGGCTTCAGACGAACTGGATGTTGCTTACACCACTATCGATGATGCGGCTTTCTGGAATTATACATCAGGCAGCACTGGTGTGCCCAAGGCCGCGGTGCATTTACAGCATGATGTGTTTCACTGCGTTGACAATTATGCTAAAGGTATTTTGAATATCAATGAAAAGGATATACTATTCTCCGCCTCCAAGATGTTTTTTGCCTACGGTTTAGGCAACAGCGTATTTTATCCCTTTGCACTCAATGCCTCAGTTGTTCTGGTACCTGACCGTCCCCTGTCCGAAGTTATCTTTGAAACGATCAGCAGGTACCGCCCCACCATCTTCTTCGGCGTCCCGACTTTATACGCCAATATGCTGCAGACAAAAGATGCAGAAAAAAAATATAACCTGTCATCCTTAAGATGTTGCGTTTCTGCGGGTGAAGCCCTGCCCAAGGAAATATTCCACCGCTGGAAGGAAAAATTCGGCATAGAGATATTAGACGGCATAGGTTCCACTGAGCTGCTGCATATATTTATTTCCAATAGACCCGGCGAAGCTAAACCAGGATCTTCAGGAAAACTTGTGCCCGGCTTCTCTGCCAGGATCGTGGATGACATGGGCCAGGACTTGCCTGACGGCAAAGTGGGCACCCTGTGGGTTAAAGGGGAGTCTACAGCAGCATTCTATTACAGGCATCATGAAAAAACGCAAAAGTCCATGCTGGGAGAATGGTTTAACACAGGCGATAAATACTACCGGGACAGCGAAGGCTATTACTATTACTGCGGGCGCGGTGATGACATGCTAAAAGTTGGCGGCATCTGGGTCTCCCCCATTGAAATCGAGGATACCCTTATCTCACATCCTGCAGTACTTGAAGCTGCTGTGGTAGGCAAGCCGGATGAAACAGATTTGATTAAGCCAAAAGCATTCATCATCTTGAAACAGGGCTATGAACCCACGGAGCAGCTGGCTTCTGAAATTAAGGCATTCGTCAAGAAGTCTATAGCCCCCTATAAGTATCCAAGGTGGGTTGAATTTGTAAAGGATTTGCCCAAGACAGCTACTGGTAAAATCCAGCGTCACAAGCTGCGCGACTAGCCTTAAATCAGATAAGAAGCTTAATAGCCCGCATTGGAATAGTATTCCTTGTTCCACAACATGAGGCCACTCTTTTCATAGAAAAACCAGGCGCCCTCCTGTTCGGGGTTAATGGCACAGGTTTTAACAACCAGCCAGCGGCCTTTACCGGAATATGTGATAAAAAAGGAAGGATCTTCTTCTGCAGACTGCAGAACCTTGCCGCCTCAGCCGCATTCCTCGATTTTACAATCAGGGCTAAATACCTTGGCAATTTCCAGTACTTCGTCACTGGAATAGCCGGGAAGATCTGAAATATCGACAGGGAAAAGCACAAATAAAAGCAATAAGGCCAGTACCAAATTAAGTAACAAGTTTTTCATCAATGCTCTCTGATAATGATTTTAAAAAAGTCCACTTATATCATCATTACGCAAAAAATAGGTAAAATCAAAGTACCG